>QCNV01000001.1 GCA_003213095.1 SAR202 cluster bacterium AG-426-M11
TGCCAAATTTAACCCGAACTGCGTAGCACTAGGTTTAGATGTAACATCAGAGCAAAATTGGATAGAAGTGATCCAAGAAGTGAACAATTATTTCAACGGAATAAATATTTTAGTTAACAACGCAGGAATTTATAGCAGAAAGCCTATAGAGCAAACAGAACTTAATGAGTTTGAAAAAATCATAAAAGTGAATCTAAACGGAACTTTTTTGGGAACGAAGCATGTAATACCTGAAATGAGAAAAAAAGGAAACGGATCCATAATTAACATGTCTTCTACAGCAGGGCTAGTAGGAAATACAGGCAGTGGAGCCTACGGTGCATCAAAAGGAGGAATAAAAATATTCACTAAATATACCGCACTACAACATGCACACGAAAACATTAGAGTTAATTCTGTTCACCCTGGGCCGATAAACACCGACATGATTTCTGAAAATTTATCAACACAGTCAAACACTGACAAAATAATGTCAAAAATACCTTTAAAACGTATAGGTACTGTAAATGATGTGTCTATGGGAGTATTATTTCTTGCATCTGATGAATCGTCCTATATAACTGGAGCAGAGCTAGTCATAGATGGTGGATTAACATCAATGTAGATAGAGAGGTTTTTTGACGAACTCAAATTTTAATACAATAGTTTTGGCAGCAGGAAAGGGCACACGCATGCATTCTTCTATCCCAAAACCATTGCATGAACTCTGCGGAAGGTCGATGTTATCTTTAATTTTGGATGCAGCATCACAAGCTGGAGCCCAAAAAAATTATGTAATAGTACCTGAAAAACATAAAGAGTTTTTGAATCACTTAACCACTAACTCAATTTTAGTCACTCAAAAAGAACCAAAAGGTACGGGACATGCTGTACTACAGGCAGAAAAACAGATTAATGAAAACTTACCATTAGTTGTGATAAATGGAGATACCCCACTAATAGAATCAAAAACGTTAAAAAAATTAATCAAAAAACACCAAACACATAAAGCAACTGCTACGATTGTGACCTTCAATTCAAAACATAAGACCAATTTTGGAAGAATCAAGAGAGATCCTAACGGCAAAATTACCAAAATTATTGAAGAAATAAATTTGACAAATAACCAAACTCACATCAATGAGATTAATTGTGGAATATATTGCTTTGATACTAATTGGATTTGGAATTCTTTAAAAAGCCTCCACCTTTCCACAACAAATGAATTATTTATAACAGATTTAATTGAAATAGCACATTCTCAAAATAAAATTGTAGAAAGTATTGAACCTACAAATGAATATGAAATAAGTGGAATCAATAACTTAATGGATTTGTCCAATGCTGAAAAACATATGAGAGAAAGAATCAACTATTCACTAATGAGCAAAGGCGTAAAAATAATAGATCCTAAGGCTACATACATAGATCTCAATGTAAAAATAGGACAAGACACAATAATCAACCCTAATTCATATATATATGGAAATTCTTCAATAGGAGAAAATTGCATCATAGGACCATCTACTCAAATTTATAATTCTAAAATTGGTGATAATACAAATATAAATTCTTCTTTAATAAAAAATTCAACGATTTATAATTACGTTGAAATAGGACCTTCGAGCCATATTAGAGATAAATCAATAGTAAATGACAATGCAAAAATCGGAACAAATACTGAAATCAAAAACTCTACTATAGGATCTGGAACAAAATCTGGTCATTTCAGCTATTTAGGAGACTCTAAAATAGGTGAAAATGTCAATATTGGAGCAGGAACTATTACCTGTAATTATGACGGTGAAAAAAAACATGAAACGATCATAGGAGATGATTCATTTATCGGATCCAATTCATTGCTAATTGCTCCTATAAATATCGGTAAAAAAGTAATTACTGGAGCAGGATCAGTGGTTAATAAAAATATCCCAGACAACTCAAAAGCAATCGGGTTCCCAATAAAAATTTTTAAATCAGAACCGAAAAAAGGAAACAAAATTGGAAATAGTTAACATTGTGTGGGCATTATTAGCATTCACAATTTACAGTATTTTACGGTTATTACAATTAGAATTAACCAAAATCAATATTGAATTCTTATATCAATGGAAAAGTCAAAATCTTGGAAAAGAAGAAATTATTGAAAAAATTTTCAAAAATCAAATTTTTTATAAAAATTCAATTTCAGTTTTTTCAATAATATTTTTAATCATAACCATAACTGCAACTCAAAATATTGTGTTCATCGATCTAGAATACAACCTAAACAATTTAATATATTTAATGGTATTCACTATTGCGATTTTAGGAATCACTCAACTGTTTCTAATCTATACTGCCTCTCAATTAGGTATGAAATCAATCTTAAAAACCAATTACTTAATAAGAGGTCTAGGAATAATATATATGCCCGTAAATATTATTTTTTCAAAAATGCTACCTAAGCATGAAAACTCTAACGACGAAGTAAATACAAATTCAGAGTCTTTAACTATTCAATTAGATGACCAAGGTGAATTACTCGAAGAACATGAAGTTAGAATGATCAAAGGAGTATTTGATTTAGACAAAAAAGTAGTAAGAGAAATAATGATTCCCAGAGTAGATATGACTACAGCTGAAATCAATACTCCAATTCCTGAAATTGCCGACAACATGCTTAATTCTGGTCACAGCAAAATCCCCGTATATCTAGAAGAACTGGACCAAATAAAAGGAATTGTACATTCCATGGATATTTTAAAATCAATTTCTGACGACAAAAATTTAAATGGTGAAATTTTAAAAAACAAAATTAGGCCAGTAATTTTTGTACCTGAATCTAAAACCTTGGAAGATTTATTAACTGAATTCCAAGATAAAAGAATGCAAATGGCTATAGTTGTAGATGAATATGGAGGAGTATCAGGTTTAGTAACGGTAGAAGATGTTGTAGAAGAGATAGTAGGGGAATTACATGATGAATTTGATATTGGTGAAGCTGAAGTTCGACAAATCACCACTAACGAATTTAGAGTAGATTCTAGAATTTCTACAGACGAATTATCAAATCAATTAGGTGTAGATTTCACTGGAATTGGGTACGACACAATTGGCGGCTTTGTACTTAATCAATTAGGTAAAATTCCCAGCACCGGGGACTCTTTTACATACAATGACACAAAAATTGAAGTATTATCAACTATAGGCAGAAGATTAAAACATATTAAAGTTCATATACAAAAAATATAAATTACAGGAATTAAAATGGAAATTTATTGGGAATTTACAAAAAAAGGACAAAAACTAAATCTTCAACATGAAGAGAACATTGAAATGATAGGTGGAGTCAGAGAAACTAAGTCAGGTTTCGATGCATTTGCAAAAACATTCAGTATGACACCTGAAAGAGCACAGAAAGGATTTACATCCATGGATGTAGCCAAGGAATTCGTAGAATCATTCAAGCCTTGGGAATTGTATACTGGTCCAACCGATTTAAGCGTTGATCCAATTGTAAGAAACCGTGTAGATTAGACAAAAAAGAAGACCTGCTTATGCAGGTCTTCTTAGTCTAATAAATAACTAATCTATTTAGAGCCTACTAATAAAGGAGCACTTGCGATTGTTCCGTCATCTCCTACTGCATGTAAAGTATAAATTCCATCAGCAATACTTATACCAACAGCAACGTGGAATGCACCTGAAGAGTTAGCGGAAGCACCACCTAAAATAGCATCTTCTCCATCTACATCTCTAGCAATTAGGCTAACAGATTCACCAGCCTTAAATCCAGCGCCATAAACATCAGAAGAAGACCCTGATTCAGCTGAGTTAGCAGCCAAACTTGCGGCAGCGGCTACAGCGTCAACGGCTCCTGAACCACCTTCACTACCAGCGACTCCTGGGTTTCCGGGTAATCCTGGTTCTCCTGGAAGTCCTGGTAGACCTGGCTCACCTTGAGGTCCTTGCAAACCTGGTGCACCTGGCTCTCCCGGAAGTCCTGGTAGACCTGGCTCACCTTGAGGCCCTTGAGGTCCCTCACAAGCTATCATTGCGAACATAGCTACTGAGAAAACCATTGCAGTTGAAATAACTCTTAAGTTTACTAACTTTTTCAATTTATCCCCCTCTATATAGAAGACTTTATTTTTCCAAACATCCTGCACACCACAATAGAGTGTACAAATTAGCTCAAGCTAATCATATTGACCCTTAGTTAAGTAGTCAACATATAAATCCAATAAATAGTCATTATTTAAATAACTTTTTAATAACAACATATTAACAAAGTTAAGTCAACCTAAATAAATATTAATACATATTCATTTTGAAGACACTAAAAGAGGTGCTGTAGCAAATGACCCTAAATTACCCTGTGCAAGGATTGTATACAATCCTTCTTGTAATTCAATCTTCACAGAACTCAAAAATGCACCTGATGAATTTGTTTCATTACCAGCTACAATTCTATTAGAACCATTTTCAGCATTTAAAATAACTACCGAAATAATTTCCCCCACCGAAAAACCAGACCCATAAATATCTGACGTTTCTCCAGGAGACACCGAAGTAGCAACTATTGTTGCTCCTGGGGAACCTCCCGAATTACCAACTAAAAATGAAGAGGTTGCTAAAGTCCCTTCTAGCCCAACAGCCTTAATCAAATAATGCCCTGAGGATAACTTCAAATCAACTTCCAACTCAAACAAGCCAGATGCATCAGCTGTACTCTCAATTAGTTTGATTTCATTTATATCATCATTATCTGCATACAAAACAATCGATTCTCCAGATTTAAAACCTGAACCCAAGACATGAATAACCGGATCTATTCCATATGAATTTACGAGTATGTTTGCCCCTAAATTAGAATTAAAAAATGATTTTGTATTATTTAATATTTGTATCGGGAAACTTGATTTTGTACCCTCTGACCCTGTAGCTAATACTGTAACCATCCCATTCACAGTAGAGATTAATGAAACATCAGTTGATATAGACGATAGATTATGCACAAAAGCCCCTGAATCTAAAACGCGAACTTTTGAGGTTTCAACGGGAATTAAATCTGAATTTTGAAGTTTCAAACTAAAAGATACACTTTCACCAGGAACAAAACCTGAACCAAAAAAAACTAATGGTTCATTAATTTTTGCAGAAAATTTATTTATCAAAAAAGTCGATTGAGGCGAAATAGCATCTTTACCGGAAGGACCAGGAGGCCCTTGCAAACCAGGGGCACCAGAAGGTCCAGGGTTTCCTGGAATCCCTTGCAGTGTTCGTTGACTTTCACCTGAACATCCTAAGATCAATAGGCTTAATATAAGTGTTAATATAACCAATAAGGAATGTTTCATTTTTATACCATCTGAATATCTACTTCGCTATATGTAACGAGTGTAGAGGAAATAAACAATGCATACAATGAAAATTAATACCACACATTTTTGAATTTAATGATCAAATCAAGGATTTTAAGTTTTCAAGACCTAATTCATCACATATCGTCACAAAATCTTTTTCAATAACCCCTACCCATTTCAAATCCGAAATATTCTCGGAAATTTCTACATCTGTTTTAATAGTTGCTAACTGTTTATATAAATATGCGTTTTGTCTATTTTCTTCTAAATTTTTACTCAACGTGTGAGCACCACGAACTTTTACATCCCACAAATTATTATCAGATGGAATATTTTCAATGGTTAAATATCTAGCCAATAAAGAGGATGCAGATTTTGAACCCCATTTTGGAATTCCGGGAATACCGTCAGCTGCATCTCCCATCAAACCTAAATAATCAGGAATTGAAGATGGAATTACTCCAAACTTATTTTGTACTTCTATTTCATCAACAATTTTCTTGTTTTTTCTGTCTAAACATACAATTTTTTCTCCCGAAACAATTTGACACAAATCTTTGTCTACAGAACAAATCACTACCTGATCAATATGTTCTAATTGTGAAAACTTAATCGCAGCAGAACCTAAAGTATCATCAGCCTCATAATCAAAAGATGGCCAACATTTAATTCCAAGTGCCTCCACTACTCTTTCTGCTAATGGAAATTGCATCAGTAATTCATCCGGTGTGTCAGATCCATCTTTATAGTTTGGAAAAATTTGATTTCTAAATGATTTAATTGAACTATCAAAAGCAACAGCAATATGACTGACTTGCTCGTCATTAATTAATGACATTAAAGAAATTATTAAGCCTCTAATAGCAGAGACATGCATTCCATCAGGTGCCAATCGTGTTGGTTGAGCAAAATGCGCTCTAAACAATTCATAAGTTCCATCTACTATATGTAATTTCATTATCTAGTTCTCGGATTAAAAACATCATTTAAAGAATCGCCAAATAAATTCCAAGTTAACACTAAAGTCCATGCTATAAATCCTGGAGCTAAAAGCATCCATGGCACTGATCTAATTGCACTAATACTACCTCCTTCAAGCAACATATTCCCCAAACTTGGCCTAGGTGGCTGAATGCCTAAGCCTAACCAACTAAGAATAATTTCAGTACCTATTAAGGACCCCATTCCCATAGATACTGTAATGATAATTGGACTAAGTGCATTAGGTAACAAATGAACAAATAATATTCTAGATGTAGACGAACCCGTGGCTTTTGCAGATTCTATGTATTCATTTTCCTTCAACGACAAAACTTGTCCTCTGACCAATCTAGCCATACCTACCCAACTAAACGAAACCAATGCGAGTGAAATCACTAAATAATCTGCTATTCCACTTTTCACTAAACCATCTAAAAGTGTGTTGTCTTCAATCCATCTTACAAATTCTAAAATCCTTGGCCTCAAAGTTGCAGCCAATAAAATTACCAGCAAAATATCAGGAAAACAGGCAAATAATTCTCCTATCCTCATTATTAAAGAATCAATTTTTCCTCCAAAATACCCTGCAATCAATCCCAATGAAACACCTATCAATAATGAACCAGAAAGTATTGTAACCAAAGTAATAATTACTGTATTTTGAATTCCCCATAAAACTCTAGAAAAAACATCTCTCCCCTTAAAGTCTGTTCCTGCAATATGGTCCCAGCTAGGAGGTTGTCTAATAGAAGAATAATCTTGATAGTTATATTCATATGGAGCAAATATAGGAGCAAAAATACCCAAAAAATAAATCAGAATTATTAAAAACAAACATACCACTGCTACTTTTTTCTT
Organism: SAR202 cluster bacterium AG-426-M11; assembly: GCA_003213095.1. Lineage (GTDB taxonomy): Bacteria > Chloroflexota > Dehalococcoidia > Lucifugimonadales > UBA826 > AG-426-M11. The sequence continues at coordinate 7,167 of QCNV01000001.1, forward strand.
AAATAATCTAGAAAATGATCTACTAATATGATTTGCAGATTTCATATCTAATTCAACCTTATTCGAGGATCTAGAATCGTATACAAAATATCAGCTACTAATTGCGCCAAAACAAATACTGATGACAAAATTATCGTAAACCCCATAATCACAGGATAATCACGATTAAAAATTGATTGAATTGCAAAATCACCTACACCCGGTATACCTAAAAGTCTTTCTGTAATAAAACTAGTAGTAAGAATTCCTGCAAAAGACATTGCAAGAATAGTAACTATAGGAATCAAAGCATTTCTAGCTACATGCCTGTAGTCGACAATTCGAGGATTTAAGCCTTTTGAATGCGCAGTCCTTACAAAATCTTGACCTAAAATATCAAGAGTGCTTGCCCTCATCAATCTCACAAATCCTGCTACCCCAGGCAATCCCATGGTAATTGCAGGAACTATAATTCTCAAATCAAAAATCCCTCCCCATCCAGAACATGGCACCAAACTAGCTTTTAAACATAATACCCATAACACTAAAGGAATGCTTACCATAATAGGAATAGACATCAAAACTAATGAGCTAGTTACTACAATTGGATCAATCCATGTTCCTTGTCTATGAGCAACCCAAAATCCTAGCGGAATTCCAATAAACAAACTAACTGAAATCGCTACGATATTTACTTGGAAGGAAACCCACATTTTAGAAATCAATAAATGACTAACTGACCTGCCCCTAAACCTGAGACTTTCACCAAAATCACCTTGCGCAACATTTATTACGTAATCAAAATACTGAATAATGACTGGGCGATTTAAGCCTAAACTTTCTCTTAACCTATCTGCAACATCTGGATCATATCTTGATCCCATCATTACTTGTACAGGATCTCCTGGGCCATAAGTACCTAATAAAAATGTTACCGCAGTAACCATCATTAACAAGACAGGTAACCACATCAATCTCCTGATCACAAAAATTAACATTTATAAACCTATTCTATAAATTTATTTGTCAAAATAAACATATCGCATTTTTGGAACAGTCATAGGAGTCAAAAAATAATTTTTCACCTCTGATTTTATTAACAGGTGTCTTTCCCCTGGGTACCACATAGGAATCCAAGCAGCCTCATTAACGATAATATTTTCCGCTTGATGATAAAGATCTATTCGAGTAGAAATATCTGTTTCAATCCGAGCTTTTTCTAAAATCTCATCTAATTCATCATTAGAATATCCTAGTTGATTATTTTCACTATCTGAATGAAACAAAATATCTAGAAAATCTTGAGGATCTGGATAATCAGCCTGCCAACCAATTCCTGCAAACATTTGAAATTTCTTCTGATCTAAATCACTCAAAAATGTAGCCCATTCCAGTTGTTGAATTTCAACTTCTACACCCAAATTTTCTTTCCAAATATTCATGATTACTTCTAAATCTGTGTCAATTGCACCCCCAGAACCCGGCATAGTTACGGTAATACGAGGCCTGGTTGATTCATCTGCATAAATAGATTGACTCAACAATAATTTAGCCTTTTCAATATCATATTTTAATCCGATTAAGTTAGGGTTATATCCTGGAAAACCTGGAGGCAAAACTCCATAAGCTGGGACAACCAAATTAGAATAAATTTCTCTAGCAATCATTTCTTTATCTATAGCATAAGTCAATGATTGCCTAAACTTAATATCATCAAAAGGTGCGACTGAAGAATTAAAACCAATATAACTTATTGAAAAATCTGGATTACCAACAACTAAATCTGCATTTAAAGGATCATTGGGATCTTTAATTCTTTCTAAATCCAACATTGATATACCAGTAATATGTATTTCATTATTCTCGTACATTGCCATAGAAGAGCCACCCGCGAGGTTGTACTGAACTTTTTCTAACTTTGCTGGTTCGAGATGATATTTCAAATGACGCTTTAGAATAATCCTTTCACCTATTTTGTATTCATCTAAAATAAATGGACCAGTTCCATTTGGAGAATCAGTCCACGTTTTACCCCCAGATTCAACATTAAATTTATCCAAAACATACGCAGTAGGATAAGTAAGTTTTGCTAAAAAATAAGCCTTCGGTGAATCAATAGAAATTTGTAATGTTAAATCATCAATTACTTTAATTCCTTTAATGTCATTAACTTCACCATTAATTACTTCATTTACTCCAATAATGTCACCCAAATAAGTATCTGCAACTGCTGAAGCAGTTGCAGGATTAGCAGCTCTCTGAAAAGACCATTTAAAATCTTGTGCTGTCACTTTTTTACCATCATGAAATACTGCATTGTCTCTAATCTTAAATGTGTAAACTGTTCCATCATTAGAAATTTCCCAACTTTCTGCTAAATCTGGAATTAAATTTAAATCTGGATCAAAAGCAACCAGTCCACTAAAAATTTCAACAATGATTCCAGAAGATGTCGTATCTCCAGCTAAATGAGGGTCTAGAGTAGGTGGATCACTCCATAATCGATTAAAAACACCTCCAGAAGGTAATGCATCAGAACTTGAAACTTGTAATTGTTGATTATTTTGAGAATTTTCTATTACGGTAGGGATTTCTGAAGCACAAGAAAATGTTGTTATTAATAAAATCAATAAAAACCCCAAACTATATATTTTCATTATTCCTCTCTTATACGTTTTTATCTCCAACTAAATGAATTAAATACGAGTTAATAAAATCATTAATTTCCCCATCTAAGACAGCGTCTATTTTAGATGTCTCCATTCCAGTTCTATGATCTTTTACCATCTGGTAAGGGTGCAAAACATAACTTCTAATTTGATTGCCCCATTCTGCTGAAATGTGTTTACCTTTTAACTGATCCATCTTTTCATTTTGTTTTTGTTGTTCTAAATCCAACAATCTAGACATCAAAATTTTCATAGCAATATCTTTATTTTGCCTCTGAGATCTTTCATTTTGACATACGACAACTATTCCTGAAGGAATATGAGTAATCCTAATGGCTGTAGAATTTTTTTGAACATTTTGTCCACCATGTCCACCTGCACGAAAAACATCAATTTTTAAATCATCATCATTTATATCTACTTCTAAGCTTTGATCAACTTGAGGCAAAACCTCTGCTAAAGCAAAAGAAGTATGTCTAGCATGATCATTATCAAAAGGTGAAATTCGTACTAATCTATGTACACCTTTTTCAGATTTCAAATTACCAAAAGCATAATCTCCGCTAATTTGTAACACTACACTTTTAATTCCGGCTTCTTCACCGTAAGACACATCTAAAACTTTAGAATCAAATCCATTCTGATCACTCCAACGTGTATACATCCTCAAAAGGATGGAAGCCCAATCTTGAGAATCCACACCACCCGCTCCGGCATGAATTGCCAAAATAGCATCACCAGAATCATATTGCCCTGAAAAATTCAATCTAAAAGATAATTTTTCTAAAGTTAATTGAATTTCCTTGGTCTCCCTCAAAACTTCTTGAAAAATTTCTGTATCAAAATCAATTTCTATTAATTCCAACATTTCAACTGTTGAATCTATTTCAGATTCTAAAGATTCCCAATCTTCAACTGTCTTATTCAAATTGGACAGTGTTTTCATAGTAGATTGTGCTTGCATAGAATCATTCCAAAAATCAGGAGATGAAACTAAATATTCTAGTTCATTTATTTTGGTAACCATTCCTTCGATGTCAAAGACGCACCTTTAATTCTTTAACTTGATTTTTAATTTCCAAAAGTACATTTCTAGAATCTTGCATGTCTTCCTCATAAATTTCCTATGATTTAATTATATCAATTTCATAAATAATTAATTTGCAAATAAAGGATTTACATCTACAGACCAATCTTTAGAAATTTTCATTGAATGAGGAAGTTCTCTAAACTCTATTGTATCCAATAAACTCTCGGGACGATTACCTCTCAACAAAATTTGCCACCTATAATGGCCCTTAATTCTTGAAGGAAATGCTGGTGTGGGACCTAGAATATCGGTGTCATGTAATCCCCATTCTGATTGTTGTGATTTTAATAACTTAAATAAAGAAAAGGCGTCACGTTCACAAGAAGAATTATTTATGTCATGTTTAATCAATCTAATGATTTTACTGTAGGGAGGGTACATAAAAGACTTTCTATAACTGATTTCTTTTGAATAAAAATTTTTATAGTTCTGTTCGGATGAATTCTCAATTGAGTAATGATCCGGTTGATATGTTTGAATAATTACTTTCCCAGTAGTGTCACCTCTACCAGATCTACCTGCAACCTGACATAACATTTGAAAAACTCTTTCACTTGCTCTGAAATCAGGTAATCCAAGGCCAATATCTGCATTTACTACTCCCACAAGAGTAACACTAGGAATATGATGACCTTTTGCGATTACTTGAGTTCCAATCAAAACTTGTGCTTCGCCATTAGCAAAAGTATTTAAAATATTTTGATATTCCTTATAATTTCGTGTGACGTCACTATCCCATCTAACATAACTGACATGTTGAAATAATTTTTTAAATTCATCTTCAACTAACTGTGTTCCTAAACCATATTTACTTATTGATGCACTATCACATTTTGTGCAATTAGAAAAAGATTTTCGTATCAATCCACAATAATGACATTTCAAATAATCAGATTCCGAGTGATAAGTCAAAGTTTTATCGCAACTTGAGCAATTAAAAACTTGTCCACAGTTTTGACATTGAACTAAAGAAAAGGTTCCTCGCCTATTCACAAACAAAATAATTTGTTCTTTTTTTTCAATTTTTTCTTGCATTTGAAGAATCAAATTATTACTAAAAATGCTGTAGTTCCCATTTTTTAGTTCTTCTTTCATATCAACGACTTCTACATCTGCCAATTTAGATTGATTTAAATTATTATTCAAACCAAAGCGATGATCTAATCTAGCTAATTTATATCTACCCCTTTCAGCTCTAAAGTAAGTTTCTACATCAGGAGATGCAGAACCTAAAACAACACATAAATTTAATTTAGCTGCCATTTGCATAGCAACATCTTTAACTTGATATTTTGGACTTAAATTAGATTCTTTATAACTTGGATCATGCTCTTCATCTATAACGATCAATCCTAAATTTGGCATGGGGGCAAATAAAGCACTTCTAGAGCCAATTACAATTCTGTAATCACCATTTTTAATTCTCCACCATTCATCAAATTTTTCTGACTGAGTCAGACCACTATGTATAACACCAATTTGATCAGGAAAATGTTCCTGAAATCTTTCAATAATTTGAGCCGTCAAAGATATTTCAGGAACCAAGATTATCGCATTTTGATTTAACTCTAAACAATGCCTAACTGATTCTATATATACTTCAGTTTTCCCGCTTCCTGTCACACCATGAATTAATATTGCTTTAGGTACCTCTTGAGGATTATCTAACATTTCATAAATTTGACTAACTGCAAATTCTTGTTCTGAAGATAAATTAACAGGATTTTTTTTCTCATTTTTTTTACCGTCCAAAGGACTTCTGAATTGCCTTTTTTGAACCAATTCAATAAAGGATTTGTCTATTAATTTATTAATAGAATAAATGTTAAATTTTTTCCTAAATTCAGAGATTGGAACATTTTTATCAAAATTTTCCTTGATTTCTATCAAAGCTTTATGTTGATTATGGCTAAGTTGATTTTGCTCTAAAGCTAGAAAACCCAAAGCGGTAATTTTAGGAATTTGAATATATTTCTCTTTAACGGATCGTTGGTTAAGTTCTTGAGTTTTTATCAAAAAATTTTTTGCAACCATTGCATTAATAGAGTAACTAGCACGATTACCAAATTTTCTTATTAATTGATCTTGCCTAATCTTTTTTGTTTCAATAAATTCATTAACTATTTTTTTTTGAATTTCACTTGTCGGAGAAAATGTGGAATCTTCATTGATAGTCAACCAATTTATATATCTTTTATGTGAACCAGGAGGAAGCATCAACACTGAAGAGTTAAATAAATTAGAAAAATAAAATTTACTCATCCATTTGCAAATTTCCAATCTTTGTTGATCGATCAAAATTTCCGGATCTGTTAATTCAATTATTTGACGGGTTTTTTCTACTATTGAAGTATCAGAGATATTAAAAACTATCCCTTGTAAAATTTGTGCCCCAAAAGGAACCATAACACTATTACCTGGGGCAACGTTCAAATCTGATGGAATTTCGTACGAAAAAAGTCTAGATTGACCTAAAGGAGCATCTACAGCAATTTCAGCAAATTTCACTACAAACCTCTCTTCTAAGAGGTATCAACTAATTTCTTCTAGCCTCTTTAATTCTAGCAGCTTTACCTGAAAGGCCTCGCAAATAATACAAACGAGATCTTCGAACTTTTCCTTTAGTAATAATTTTGACAGAATCTACGTTAGGAGATAAAAGGAAAAATGTTCTTTCAACACCTATTTGATTAGAAATTCTTCTCACGGTAAATGTTTCACCTCTTCCATTTCCTCTTCTACGTATTACCACACCCTCAAATGCTTGATTTCTAACTCTATCGCCCTCTACAACCCTAACATTAACACGAACAGTATCCCCAGAATTAAATTCTTCTATTTTTTCATTTTTCACAACAGGGATCAGATTATGAGCGTCCATTAATATTCCATTATCAATTTTTAATAAGACATAAATTCTACTTCTGAATTATTTTCATGGCAAGAGTTTGTTATACAATAAGATGATTATAAATATATATTGAGTATTAAAGAGGGAATATATGCCTTTTAGATTTGGTCCAATGGAACTAATAATAGTATTAGTAGTTGTTTTGATAATTTTCGGTGTAGGCAGATTGCCTGAAATTGGCGGGGCAATGGGTAAAGCCATTAAAGAATTCCGATCTAGTCAAGATAAAAGTGCAGATGAACAACTAGCTCAGTCAGAAAAAGAAAACTAAATATTCTTTTTTTTGAGCTTTGATCCGATTTTTGATAGTAGTATTCCAAATTCAAACAATACTATAATCGGGATGGCTACAAGCGCTTGATTAATAGGATCAAGAGTTGGGGTGATTAAGGCTCCCAGTATAAATGCTAGAACTACTGCCCATCTCCTGTTTTTAGATAAAAATTTAGGCGTTACTACTCCAATCCTAGCTAAAAAAAACAAGGCAATTGGAATTTCAAATACAACCCCCATCCAAAATAACAAAGAAATCATCAAGTTCACATAATTTCCAATTCTTATCATGGGAGTGGCTATATCTGTTCCAAATGATATTAAAAATTGAACAGCTGGTGGAAACAATATGTAATATCCAAAAGAAGCGCCAGCAGCAAATACAACCATGCTAATTGGTAAAAATATATACAAATATTTTTTTTCAGATTTATTTAAACCTGGTGAAACAAACATAATTATATGCCAAATAACAAATGGCATAGAAATAAAAAATCCTACCATCAGGGAGACTTTCATAGCTATCCCAAGAAATTCAGTTAAATCTGTATAAACAGGCTTTTCATTCGGCATTCCAGGGAACCCACTAGCTGGCCCCATCAACATTGACAAAATTTGTTGATGAAAAATAAAACAAACAATAGATACAACTATTAAAACAATAGCTGACCAAGTAAGCCTTTTCCTAAGTTCAGAAAGATGTTGTGATAATGTTGCTTCATCACTCATTAGAAATTTCCTTATCAGGTAATTCTTGTTGTAACTCTTTATTGAATTCAACTGAAGAATCCGGTGAAGTTCCATGATCAGGATCCTGATCATTAAGTTTAGTTATTTCATCAAGATCCATATGAGGAATAGATTTAGCAACTCCTCGTAGTTGACCAACTACTTCTCCTAAATATCTAGCAGCTTCGATCATTTTTTGAGGCCCTAAAACTATAAAAGCAATCAATAAAATTACTAATATTTCCAAAGATCCCATTCCTAGCATTCAATTCCTCATATAAATTTACAGTTTGTACATTTCTGAAAATCAGACAGTTGTTTAATTTGAATTTTAATATTTAATTGATCAAAATATTTAGCTATTTTACAAACAGGAAATCCTACTACAGAGTTATAGCAACCTGAAATTTTTTGTACAGGATTAAATATTTTTGATTGAATTGCATACGATCCAGCCTTATCAACATATTCTCCTGATTCAATGTATTGAGAAATTTCTTCCATGCTATAGTCTCTCATTGTAACAATTGTAGATTCAAAATCAGTAATCACTATTTTAAAATTAAAAGAAATCAGACAAATTCCAGTATAAACTTCATGAGATCTATTGCTTAACGATTTCAACATCCTTGACGCAATTTCAGCATTTGCAGGTTTTAAATAAAAATTTGATTGACTCACGACTACCGTATCAGATCCGATCACTAAAACATCTTCATCAATTCTTGAAGCAACACTCAAAGATTTCATTAGTGACATCCTAATCACATAATTTTCAGGTGATTCAGATTTCATAGGCTCTCTCTCATCAAAATGTGGAGAAATGAAATTACAATCTAACCCTAAATTTTTTATTAATTCTCTTCTACGAGGAGAGGATGAAGCTAAAATTAATTTCATTTTTTAATTGATCTCTAAAATCGTTATTGATTCAACATGATAAGTTTGGGGGAACATATCAATTGGTTGAATATTTTTAATTTTGTATCCACCCGTCACCAAAAGATTCAAGTCTCTAGCTAAACTTTCAGGATCACAAGAAACATATGCCAATTTAGTCGGTTTTTTAATTAAAATAGAATTAATCACATTAGGGTGGCATCCTAATCTAGGAGGATCAAGAATCACAGAATCTATATCTTCATCAATTAGCGGTAAGACATTTTCAGTTTTACCCAATAAAAACTCTAAATTATCTATGGGATTATCAGATTGCAAATAATCATCTACAGCAGATTGAGATTCTTCAATAGCAATTACTTTCCTAACTTTAGTTGCCAATAAACTAGCAAACACTCCTACTCCAGCATAAGCATCAACAAGAATTTCATCAGTTTTAAGATTCAATAATTCGCTAACCAACAAAATCATTTTTTCTGCCTGCAAGGTATTTACTTGAAAAAATGATGGTGACGCCACTCGAAAATTATGATCTAGTAAAGTTTCTTGATACCATTTTTGACCAGTTTCAATGCTTATCTCAGAATTATTTAATTTTGGTTGAATTAATTGCTGTTTAGTATTAACTCCAACTCTTACAGATAAATTTGAAGTTTCACTTACGTGGTCTTGTAAATCTATCAATACTTGATTAATTTGTTTGTCCATTAATTTACATTCATCAATCCTCACAAATCTCCGAGTAATCCTATTAGAAAAGCCTAATTGACCTTGAAAACGCACTGTAAATCTTGCATGATTTCTATAATTCCATATGTCAGGTGAAGGTATAGTTGGTAAAACGTGAGTGTTTTTGATGAGATCATAATCATCCAAAAAACCTAAAATTCTTTGTCTTTTATATTCCAATTGTTTATCGTATCTAACATGCTGTAATTGACAACCGCTACAAGTACCAAAATAAACACATGGAGCCACTACTCTATCAACAGAAGGTTCAAAGATTTCAGTAACTATACCTGCTGTAATTTGCTTTTTTTTACGATAAAACCTATAAATCCTAGCTCTTACTTTTTCTCCTGGAATTCCATTTAAAACCTCAATAAATTCCCCCTCAAATTTGGCTAATGGTGCTCCAAAATTACCCATTTTTTCTAAAATTAAATCCGCATATTCTTTTTCAGAATCAAATTCTCTCAAAGTATCTATAGTTTTTAGATCATTTTCTAATCTAGTAATTTGTTTTTTCATATATAAATACTAATCTAAACTCTCTGTAATAAAAATCAAAAAGCAAAACTTTTATAGTGTATTCTTATCTAAGGGAAAAAATATGGTAACTGAAAGAAAACTTCCAGAATGGTTAAAAGTCAAAATGCCTTCTGGCGAAAATTTTAAATATTTAGATTCTATAATTTCAAAAGAAAACCTCAATACAGTCTGTAAAGAAGCACGATGTCCAAATATTGGAGAATGTTGGAATCAAAAAACTGCTACTTTTATGATTTTAGGAGATACGTGCACCCGTGCATGTACTTATTGTGCAGTTTCATCAGGTCAACCTAATCAATTAGATTTAGCTGAACCTATCAGATTATCCAACACTGTAAAAACTTTAGGATTGAAATACGCTGTAATTACTTCAGTAAATCGAGATGACTTACCTGATGGTGGTGCTGAAATTTTCTCACAATGTATTAAATTAATAAAAAAGAATTCTCCATCATGTAAAGTTGAAGTACTTACCCCAGATTTTCAAGGTAATCTAGATGCATTAAAAAGTGTGATTGAGCAAAAACCTGATACTTTTAACCACAACATAGAAACAGTCAAAAGAATTTTCCCTAAAATTAGAGCTAAAGGGAAATATGAACTTTCTCTAAATATTCTGCGACAAGCTAAACAAATTGACAGACATTTAATCACAAAATCGGGAATCATGGTTGGTTTAGGGGAAACACTTGATGAAATCATAGAAACACTAAAAGATTTAAGAAGTGTCAATTGCGACCTTTTGACAGTAGGTCAATATTTAAGGCCTAGCAAAAAACATACAGCTATGTCCAGATGGTATACACCTGCTGAGTTTCACAAAATCCAATCAATTGGATACGACTTAGGGTTTAAACACGTTGCATCTGGAGCATTGGTTAGAAGTTCTTATCACGCAAACGAGCAACACGAAGCTGCAAGTAATCTTTAATCTGAAGAAGGCAACTTTCGAGGCTGTTGTAATTCCATATTTTGATCGCAACACTCAACCATTTCGTCACTAGGCTTAGTACATAGGATCATACATCCACAAACATTACATTGATACCTACGACCTAATTGAATACTATCTGCCATGTTAATTCATACCCTTATTTATATTATTTAATAACCATTTTAGAACCACAACAAGTCAAAGAAGCATCATCAGACCCTCGAGTAACTACAATTTCTGCGTCACATTTAGCGCAATAGTATCTTTTACCTGTTTCGTTGGCCAACTCATTCACCTCTTATATTTGAAATCCAATAGGTTAAAAGGAGATTATAAAATCGAAAAAAGAATAGGTCAACGAATTAATGTCAATAATTCATTTGCAACTTCGTAATTTCTTCGACCATTTTCAAAAATTGGTGGAACTAGATAAACAGATCCAACTTTTTGAGTATTTTTTAAATCTTCAATCATTTCTTGAGCAATTTCTATTGATGGTCTACCTTTTAACAACTCATCTAAAACCCAATTGGGAATTTCAGAAAAAGATTTACTAAAGTTTTCTAACATTTGGATTCCCCAAATAATAGGTAAATCTACATGGCTATGAAATTTTTTGTAAAAAATTTCAAATAATTTTTCAGGTAAATCAAAATCAAAAAAAGGCTGAAAAACTATATAATCACTGCCCAATAAAATTTTTTTATGTAACAGTTCCGCTTCATTTTCTAAATCTTTTGATAAATCAACAGTTGCTCCTAAACAAAAATCAGTTGGATAAATCAAGTTTTTATTCTCAAAATCTTTTCGAAAGTTCATATTTTTTATAGCAGTAATGAATTCGGTAGGCGTAAAATCATTCACGCCTTTAACATACTGTAATTTTGTTTCTGAAAACGCATCACCTTGAACAACAGTAACATTGTTCAATCCATGTAATTGGGCTCCTAAAAGTAAACTTTGAAGAGCCAATTTATTCATATCTCTTGTTGCTAAAAAAAACGAAGTAGGTATTCCTGTGGAATTTTGTACCCAACTAGCCAACATTACTGAATTAACACGAACAGAAAGACCTGGGTTATAAGCAACAGAAAAAACATCGGGAGTTAAATCTAATAACTCTTGAAGTAATAGATCGTTTCCTGATCTTGGAGGAGAAACATCTAAAACGTATACAGTTTGACTAGAAGACCGAATCAATTCAGTTATCGAGAGCATTTTTAATTTTTCAATTTGGTGGAATTAGCTTAACTATTTCCAGCCAATATCGCCTTTACCATTAGGGGCCAATGAGATTCGATGTCCAGACTCGCACTTATATCTTTCTTCTCTTATTTCCCTTTTTCTTCCTGATAATGATGATTGGGCCATTGCCTCACCACAAAAAGGACACCTAACACCATACATAACTCTATTCCTAACTCTATAAACTTTTACGTGTGTAACAGTCTGTTCAAGTGATTCAAAATCACCCATATAGCGAATAATAAACCTTGTGCCACTTCCGATCACACTATAAGAATTTTTATTCTCTACAATTGGAGAAACATAATCATGATCAACATACCCACAATTCAAACATTCTGATTCATCATAATTCACAGTTAATCGAGAATTGCATTTAGGACAAAATTTCTTGTTATTTTTTAAATCAGATTCTGTCTGCTTTGGGAGTAATCTTCTAGGTACAACAGGAACTCTAGGAATTGCTGGGGCAAATGGATTTGAGGGATTTGACTTTTGAACCATCTTATTCTCCTAATTCATCCACTAATTATTAATAAATCAAATAGAACGATGGTATTTTATTTATACAAATATAAAAAAGTCAATAGTTTATTACTAAACTTATAAATTTATGGACTATTTTAGTATTTATATAAAACATTTGTTCTGGTATACTCTAGAGTTTTTGAAACATATTAATGTATTAAATTGACATCAATTCCATGAGATTGCTACGATTTGATTATTAAAACTAATTAGGAAACATAATGAATATAGTAGTTTGCGTTAAACAAGTAATGGATCCCGACACACCTATTTCAGCTTTTATCGTAGATGAAGCTGAAAAAAAAGTTATACCTGCCCAAGGAATCCCTCCAGTTGTTAATGGGTATTGCGAAAATGCAGTTGAAGCAGCTCTTCAAATCAGAGACCAACAAGGCGAAGGTACGATCACCATTTTATCTTTAGGGACTGATTTTGTAATGGATGTAATGAAAAAGCCATTATCAATGGGTGCTGACAAAATGATATTAATTCAGGATGAATCTGCATCTAATTTAGATGCTTCAGGAATAGTTAACGTACTTTCTGCAGCAATCAACAAAATCTCTGACGTAGACTTAGTGTTGTGCGGACAACAGGCTTCAGACTGGGATAATGCCCACATACCTATGGGATTAGCTGAAAATCTAGAACTACCATGCATCACATCAGCTTTAAACATCGAACATACAGAAGACAAACTTATTGTCCAGAGCGCATTACCAGATGGATACCAAACTTTTGAAGCTCCATTGCGATCACTTATTACAGTAAATAATCTATTCGGTGAGCCCAGATACCCGACATTAAAGGGCATCATGCAAGCAAGCAGAAAAAGCCCTGAAATATGGAGTATCGATGACTTAGGAATATCTAAATCAGATTTAGAACCCTCTATTATCCTGTCAGAATTAAAAATACCTGTATCCGAAGGTAATTGTGAAATTATTGAAGGAGAAGATGATGCAGACTCAGGTCGTCTTTTAGCACTAAAACTACGAGAAGAGAAAATAATATAAGAGAGTAGAACATGACTGAAATTTTAGTTTTTTGCGAAACAAATGAAGACCAACTAGATTCCACTGCAGGAGAATTACTGGCTGCTGGACAAAAACTTTCATCAGAATTATCACTGCCAGTTTCTGCAGTCATATTCAACCCCAATCCAGACATGGTTTTACAAGCTGGATCATTAGGTGCTGACAAAATCTATAAAGTCACAGACCCAAAATTCCAACAAAAAACTGACGAAATATATACTCATGGACTATTTGAAGCATGTAAACAGATCAATCCAACAGTGATTTTAGCCGGAAAAACCACCTTAGGCAGAAACGTAGCAGCTAGAACTGCCTACAGACTAAAATCAACTGTTGCACAAGACTGTATGGATATTTCAGGTGATAAAAATTCAGGGCTTATTTCAGTAAAAAGGCCTGTGTATGGAGGAAACGCACAAGCAGTATTTACTTTTACTAATCCTTTAAATCAAGTAGTAATACTAAGGGTCAAAACTTTTGAACCATTACCACTAGACAAATCTAAAACTGCTGAAGAAATCGACCTTGTAATCTCTATGCCTGAACCGAAACTTAAGGTAATAGACATAGTTAAACAAGAATTTGAAGGTGTCAGACTAGAAGATGCTGCAGTAATAGTTGGTGGAGGCAGAGGATTAGGAGGACCAGAAGCTTTCGTACAGCTAGAAGAATTGGCAAAAATCTTAAATGGTGCAGTTGGTGCATCCAGAGCAGTTTGTGATGCTGGATGGCTAGATCATTCATATCAAATTGGATTAACCGGAAAAACTGTCACACCTGACCTGTACATTACGATTGCTATATCGGGAGCAAGCCAACACATGGCTGGATGCTCAGCCTCAAAAAACATAGTAGCCATAAATAAAGATGGAGATGCTAATATTTTTAAAGAAGCTAGCTTTGGGGTAGTAGGAGATTGGGAACAAATATTACCTTCTTTCACAGCTACAGCTAGAGAATTAACCCAATCTTAACAGGACTAAACTTTGACGAACAACCACTTTTATGATGATTTAAATGACGTAAAAGCCAACATCCTTGAAGCCGATGTTATTTCCATATTTTTCCCCAACTTTCAGAAGTCTGTCTTAGTAGACACTCGTTCAAACGATACTGACGGACCGTCAATCATGTTAACCCCCATGGCCCGTAGCCCAAGAGAAAGAGTCAAAAGTATGGAAAAATTACGCCCTGGATTTCCCGAAGTGAAAAACATGATTTTAATACCTTGGCTACGATACATATTTAGCTTAGAAGAAAGTGGCATATGGGAGTTACTGATAGAAAGACTTAATCAATCAACTCACCTTAATTCTAACCTTGCAGCAAACACAATTTTAGATGAATTAAAAAATTTAGAGTACTTAGAATTATTAAATGTAATTAAAGGCAACCAATATCAAACAATTTGGCCAAAAGAGTCTGATTAAAATGATTTCTATAATCGGAGGCACAGGCCCAGAAGGAAAAGGACTTGCATTGCGATTAGCAATGGCTGGAGAACAATTATTTATTGGATCTAGAGAAGAATCTCGAGGGAAAGAAGTAGCAGAACAAATTCTAGAAATCAAAAATATTCCTCCTATAACTGTTAATGGAGGGAGTAATTTACAAGCAGCAAAACATGGAGAAATTGTCATCATCGCTACTCCATACGCAGGGCACAAACAAACATTGATTGATTACGCCAAATTATTAAAAAACAAAATAGTAATAGATGTTGTTGTCCCATTATCATTTTCAAAAGGAAAAATTTCGACATTACCAATTGCTGAAGGATCTGTAGCTGAAGAGGCTCAAGAAATCCTCAAAGAATCCAAAGTAGTCGGTGCATTTCACAACGTCAGTGCCGAAGATCTCTTAATACCAAATAAAATGATGGATTGCGATGTCATTATTTGCTCAAACGACCAAAACAGCACAAACAAAGTAATTAAATTAGCAGAAAAAATTGGTGGACTGAGAGGAATTGATGGGGGCAAACTTCATAATTCAAGATATGTAGAAGATTTCACCGCCCTATTAATTAATATCAACAAAATCTACAAAACACATTCATCAATTAAAATTTCAGGCATTTAAAAAATCATGTCTATCAAAGAAATATTAGAAATCCCTCATCCTATTCTTAGAAAAAAAGCAAAAAAGGTTCGAAGAATTGATAATAGTATGCTCAAAATTGCACATGATATGGTAGACACATTACATGAAGCAGGTGGAGTGGGACTAGCAGCAAATCAAATTGGAGAACTTTGGAGAATAATAGTTTTACAAATGCCAGAAGAGGACAGTTCAAGAATATACTTTAACCCTCAAATCGTTACAATTCACGGTAAAAGAGAAGTAGAAGAAGGGTGCTTAAGTATACCAGGGTATTTAGGGCTAGTAGAGAGATCTGTCTCAATCAAATTTACTGGACTTGACCATAATGATATTCAGGTAAAATTTAGTGCAGAAGATCTACTATCTCAAGCAATTGAACATGAAGTTGATCATTTAAACGGAATTTTGTACACCGATCATTTAGTCGAACACCAAACTCTTTATACAATAGAATCTGTATCACAAAAAAACGATTCGGTTAATGCGGTTAATGCGGTTAATGATTTTGATCAAGATGTCCCATCTTCTATAGAAATAAAATAATTTTTTATCACCCTATACAATGTCCACGACACCAAAGACACGATATAATGTTTGGGTTGTATCGCAAAAGATGATCTATAATGTGATTTTATTATAGAAAAACATTGTAATTGCCTTATAGAATTGAATTAGTACATCTTACTGGGAGAAAATATTGAGAAGAAATGCAAGATCTATAATCTCTATTGTTCTTGTAATAGTGATTTGTAGTCTGATATTAACAAATCAAGAGATTAAAATCAGCAACTTTGAAAGAGGTAGCGATGCGATACTAGGATTAAGTTTAGGCTTAGACCTTCAAGGTGGAAGCCATCTAGTGTATCAATCGGACTTATTTGAAGATGACAAATATATTCAACCTACTGCTGACCAAATGCAATCACTAGTCAAAACTATAGAAAGAAGAATCAACTCATCTGGACTAGGTGTTCCAATTATTCAAATCTTAGGAGAAGACAGACTTCTTATACAATTACCAGGAATAAAAGACCCATCAAGAGCAAAAGACTTGATTGGAGAAACTGCAAGACTTGAATTCAAACATCGAACATTTGATACAACTGCTATCCCTGTTACAGAAATTTTACCTCAACACATTGAAAGCATTTCCACTGATTTTCTACGCCAAGACGGAAAGCTTATTAGTCAAATCGACTCAGAATCTTTACAAAATAGTGAATTAGAAAAATTTGAAGCAATTGTAGTTGAATTTTCTGAAGAAGGATCAAATATTTTTAACGTCATTGGAGGGGAAATTAGAGAGGACTACATCAAATCACTACAAAGTAGTGCAGCAGGTAATACCATTCCCCCATCACAATTAGTATTAAATTTTACAGGTAACGAAGAATTTTCAATCCCTGTTACAGGAAACCAAATTGTAAAATACGAAAATACAAACAAATATATTTTTTCTATTCCTGCACTCCCTGATGCAGATGGCAATATTATACCTTTTGAATCTCTAGAAATAATTGCAGAAAAACTAGGAAATAATCCATCAGTTTCATTTGAAACCAAATCAGGAATGAATGATGAAGACATTGGGCTAACTGGAGACGATCTCAATAATGCCTACCCAAACCAGCAACAAGGCACTGGAAAACCTATAGTGAACATAGAATTTAATGAAAATGGCACTAAAATCTTTGGAGACTTAACTACACAAATTTATTCGAGACAACAAGAAACCGGTGTTCAAGACAGAATAGCCATCATACTAGATGGAAAAGAATTAATAGCTCCTTCTGTAAAAGCCCCAATTACCGCAGGTACAGCGTTTATAGACGGACCAGATTTTACCATTGAGAGAGTAAGAGACCTTGCATTATTACTAGAATCTGGTCGATTACCTATACCTATCAAACTAATTCAGGAGCGAGATGTTGATGCAATTCTAGGAGCTGAATCTTTACAGAAGAGTGTTATAGCAGGATCAGTAGGCTTACTTTTAGTACTATTATTCATGACCCTTTACTACAGGCTCCCAGGAATTATAGCTGCTTTAGCTCTTATAATTTACTCTATCATCGTTCTATCAATATTTAAAATTCTTCCTGTTACCTTAACTTTATCAGGAGTTGCAGCTGCAATTCTTTCTATAGGAATGGCTGTGGATGCAAACATTTTAATTTTTGAAAGAATGAAAGATGAATTAAGAATTGGTAGAACTTTACTAACCTCCATAAATACTGGCTTCAACAGAGCTTGGCCTGCTATTCGAGATGGAAATGTATCTACACTTATCACCTGTGCGATTCTATATTGGTTTTCTGAACAATTAGGAGCCACTATTGTTCAAGGATTTGCAGCCACTTTAGCTATAGGTGTTTCTATCAGTATGATTTCTGCAATATTTGTAAGCAGAACATTAATGAGACTATTAGCATTAAGCCCTATATCTAAAAATATAAGTCTTTTTATTCCCCACGGGGGTGGAGAGATTTCTAAAAAGTTAAAATCATAAGAGGGAAAAAATGAAATTCGCAGAAAGAAGAATATATTTTTTTATAATTTCATTTCTAGTAATCGCTCCCGGAATTTTTTTCTTGGTAAGTAACGGTGGCTTAAATACAGGAATCGATTTTAAGGGCGGATCAAGTATGACAATTTCTTTCCCGGAATCGATTTCGGTGTCTCAAACAGAAATCATCAATTCTATAAATGACATAGGATACTCAGACTCTACCATTCAAAATTTAGGTGAAAATAATTTTTTCCTCAGAACAACTGAGTTAAACGACGAAGAAAAATCAACAATCGAAAAAACCCTTATCAACAATTTTTCTCCAGAATCATCTTCTATCATCACTAGTTACGACTTAGTCTCTCCAGTTGTAGCTAACGAAACGGTAGTAGCAGCTGGGTGGGCAGTTTTAGCTGCAGTAATAGGAATATTTATTTACATTTGGTGGGCTTTTAGAAATCTGCCCAGTCCATTCAGATACGGAATTGCCGCTATAATCGCACTAATACATGATTCAATCATTGTAATCGGATCTTTTGCAATTTTAGGAGAATTCTTAGGAATTGAAATAAGTACAATGTTCTTAGTAGCACTTTTAACAATTATTGGATACAGCGTAAACGACACCATAGTAGTATTTGATAAAATCAGAGAAAATGTACTAATTTATACAAACAGAACATTTCCAGAAATCGTTAATTTAAGTATATCTGAGACATTAGGCCGATCATTAAATACAAGCTTCACACTTTTATTAACACTATTAGCACTGTTGCTATTTGGTGGAGCTACTATTAGAGAATTTTTATATGTCTTGATTATTGGAGTAATCGCAGGAACATACAGTTCAATTGCTATAGCTAGTCAGATTTTAGTAGTATGGGATCAAAAGAAAATAGGGTCATTTAGTCAGGAATAATCACTGCCCTACCAATGATTTCTTTGTTTTGTACAGCATGAAAAGCTTCTAAAATATCAGAAAATCCATATTGTCTTTCTACAATAGGAGTAACAATGTTCTCATTCACAAGAGTGATAGCATCTTTTACTCCAGCTCTTCCAACTCCAGATGACCCGAAAATTTTGGCATCTCGAAAAATTATTTCTGCTAGATTAAATTTGACAGGCTTACCTGAAACTTCTCCGGTCACAATCATTTTGCCCCGATTAGATAATGATTGCATGCTATTTAAAAACACATCAGAACCAACTGGATTAAAAACCACTTTGGCACCTTTATCTTCCGACAATGCAAAAACCAATTCTGGAATATCTAAAAATTCATCTATCAAAAATACCTGCCCTACAGGCAATTTTTCTAAACTTTCCAATTTATTAGGAGATGAGGTAAAGGAGATGACATTAGCTCCCTTAGATACAGCTATCTGAGCTGCATGAATACCCAAACCACCTCCAACTCCAAATATGACAACGGTATCACCAATCTCAAAAGATTCTTGGAGTTTTAGTGCTTCATTAGCTACTCCGATAGGGCATCCGTATAAACATGCACCAATCAAATTATGAGATTCAGGAATTACGGAAACATGATGAGAATCCAACTTAATCAATTCTGCAAAACCACCATCTATTCCATGCCCAAATCCTTTTGCATTTTGACACCTATAGTCTCTATTTGTCATGCACATCTCACATAAACCACAAAAAGTATTTAAAGATGTAACAATTTTTTGCCCAATTTGTAAATTTTCAACACCTGAACCTATTTCAACAATTGTTCCTGAAATTTCATGTCCAAGAACTACATTTTCTTTCACTCCTCGAGCCAACGTACCATTCATTACAGCGATATCGTGGTAACACAAACCTACAGCGGCAACACGCACCAATACCTGATTTGCAGAAATAACAGGATCTTGAACAGATTCCACTACTAATAATGGATCTGGACCTGGATTTTTTAATGTCAATGCTCTCATAGTTTTTTTGAAATCAACTTAATAGTTTCAAGTGATGTGCGATCAGGATCAATTGTTTCGGGGGTTTCATCACCAAATTGAGATTCATTTAAAAGAGTGTAGATCTTCTCAGCCCCTTTATGAAAATCGGAAGTAAGACCAAAATCTTCAAAAGTAGAGGCAATTTGTTGCATTTCACCGATCCACCTATGAGCATTTGCAGGAAGTTTTTTGATTGATTTCTCCATAGATTCCAAAACATTACTTTGACTACTAGAAAATTCTTCAACTAATTGGTCTAATAACCCCATTTTTTCTGCCATTAATAATAAAGCCACTTGCAAAGTATTTGTGCCCTTAGTCAACGCTGCATAGCACATTTTAATACCTGAAGCTTGACCAATTTGATCTCCTATGAACTTAACCGCAATTCCTTTTCCGTCTAAACTTAGTACCGAATTCCCTCCAGGCCCAGAAACATAAAATCTAGGAGTATCTCCATTAGCTGGAGAATTACCTATAATTCCACCATCAACATACTGACCCCCAGCATCAGTAATAATGTCAGAAATATTTTTAGAATTTTTAGGGGAAATTGCATTACAATCAACAAAAATTAAATTACCCTTGGTGGAATCAATAGATTTAGCTATTTGAATTGCAAATTGTTGTGCATTTGAAGGCACCATTATAGATAAAAGCAAATCTGCCTCTAGTACCATTTGGTCAAAATTCTCTACAATTCTAAAGCCCCCTCTAGCGGCTAAAAGTTTAGTTCTGTCACTCCTTCCTTCTAAACATGTAATTACATCAATGCCATGTTTTTTTAATTCTAATCCCACTGAATGACCCATATCACCAGGACTCATAATAGCTACAGTATTAATCATTAATCACCTCAATTAGATTTCTAAATCATTCAATGTGACATGTTAAACTGAGATGAAATTCAAATCTAGAGGTATTATTTATGAAATTAGTTTCTTGGAACGTAAATGGTATAAGAGCGTGCCTTAAAAAAGATTTCATGAATTTTTTTGATCACATTGATGCTGATTTTTTTTGTATCCAAGAAACAAAAGCTCATCCGTCTCAAGTAGAAATTATTACTCCCAATTATACTCAATTTTGGAACAGTGCTGAAAAAAAAGGATATTCAGGAACCCTAATATTTGCCAAAAAAGAACCCATTAATGTCATAAACGGGATAGGAATTGACAAACATGACAATGAAGGAAGGGTAATAACACTAGAATATGAAAATTTTTACTTAATTACTGTCTACACTCCTAATTCTAAAAGAGAACTTTCTAGATTGGATTACAGAGAAAATGAATGGGATATAGATTTTCTAGGATATGTAAAAAGGTTAGAAAAACTAAAACCTGTAATTTTTTGCGGTGACTTGAATGTAGCACATAAAGAAATTGACCTAAAAAACCCAAAATCCAATGAAAGAAATGCTGGATTTACTAAAGAAGAAAGAAAAGGGTTTGACAATATAATTGCAAGCGGTTTCATAGACACATTTAGAAAATTCAATCAACAAGGTGACAATTACACATGGTGGAGTTATATGGGTGGAGCAAGAGCTAGAAATGCTGGATGGCGGATAGACTATTTTTGTGTATCTGGATCATTAGAAAGCAATTTAATATCTGCTGATATTTATCCAGATATTTTTGGGTCAGATCATTGCCCAGTAAGTATAGAAATAGATATATCATGAAATTATATATAACTAAAAATAGTACTTTTATTTTATGAAAATTAATTACGACCCCTTTAAAAGAAAAAATAGCGGAGGTATCAGAGCAGCAGTTTTAGGAATGAATGATGGATTGGTATCCAATTTCTGTTTAGTAATGGGCGTTTCTGGTGGAATTGCTGATACTGCTAACACAAACATCATCCTTTTAGCTGGGTATGCAGCCTTAATTGCAGGATCATTATCAATGGCTGCCGGTGAATACATTTCTGTACAATCAGAAAAGGAAATTAACGAGAAAAAAATAGGTGAAAAAAAGTCTAGAATACTAAACAACCCATCTACAGAGGAAGAAAAACTTGTCTTAATATATATTGATAAAGGATTTTCAACTAATGAATCACAAAAAATTGCTAAGAAAATCATCTCAAACCCAAAAGTAGCACTACAAACAATTTCAATAGAGCATTTAGGACTGAACCCAAGCGAATTAGGTTCTCCTTGGATCGCAGCTATAAGCAGTTTACTAGCATTTGCTGTTGGCGCTTCAATTCCATTAATTCCTTTTTTATTTTTGAATCTTTTTCAAGCAAATGTTTTAACATCTATTTTAAGTGGAGTAGCACTGCTGTTTGTTGGTGGCATCATTTCCAAATCTAGTGGTAAAAACATGTTGTGGGGATCCATAAGAATGCTATTAATTGGATCATTTGCAGCATCAATAACTTTTCTGATGGGATTTCTAATTGGCGTATCAATTTAAGGAGAAAATATGAATAAAGAACACTGGAATAATATTTATGAAATGGTATCTGCAAAACCAATTATCAATGCTATAGGTAGCGTAACTATGTTAGGAGGCTCTACACCAATCCCTGAGGTTAAAAGAGCGATGGATTTAGCAGACAGTTCATACATCCCTTTAATAGAATTAGAAGAAAAAGCAGGCGAATTTCTTTCAGATTTCATAGGAGTGCCAGCTGCATATATCACTTCGGGAGCTGGATCAGCTCTAACTTTAGCCACTGCAGCAATTATGGCAGGAGATGACGATCAGTTGATAGAACAATTGCCAAACACTGATGGAATGAAAAATGAAATTCTCATTCAAAAAAAGCATAGATATTGGTACGACAGATGCTTAGAGGCTGCAGGTGCAAAATTAATTGAATTTGGTTCTGAAATAAAAACTACAGAAAAAGATTTAGAAGAAGCCATAAATGCTAAAACTGCAGGAGTACATTTTACAATGTACGAACAAAACACAGACCCTAACGCACTATCATTAGAAAAAACTATTGAAATAGCACATTCTCACAATTTACCAGTACTGGTAGACGCAGCAGGACAAATTTATCCTTTAGAAAATTTTGGTAAATATGTAAAAATGGGAGCTGATTTCCAATGTATAGCTGCAAAATATCTAGGGGCATCTCAATCTAGCGGATTAGCCTTAGGCACAAAAGATATGATAAGAAAAATTTCAAAACAATCATTTGTAGGATACGAGGGCAGAAGGATAAGAGGAATTGGTAGGCCCCATAAAGTTGATAGACAAGAAATGATGGGTGTAGTTGCCGCAGTACAGAATTGGCTAACCATGGATCATGAAACTAGATTAAGTAATATAGAAGAACAATCTACGACACTCATTAACATTTTGTCAAAATGCCCATATATAGAAGCCACAATGATTGACAATATAATTGGGCATCAACCTTTTGGAGTAAAAATCAGCATCAAAAAACATAAATTAACTGTCCATGATTTAGTCAATTTACTCAAAAACGGCTCTCCATCAATTTGGACAAGAGTCGTTGGTGAAAATGATTTTATTGAGATTCACATGTTTGGATTAAAAGCTGGAGAAGAAAAAATTGTCGGGGAAAAAATTGTCGAAATATTTGAGTAACGCTCAATATATGCTAAAATTTCCCTCTTGAATATTTTTATTAATTAGGGTGAAAAATATGGATGGGCTGCAAATTACATTAGAAAAAAGAGAAGTGATTGGTAAAAAAGTTTCCAACCTTCGAAAAAATGGACTAGTACCAGTACATTTATACGGACCTGAAGTTGATTCAGTTTCTTTACAATGCGCCAGTCTTCCATTAAGTAAAATAGTTCTACAAGCTGGAACTAATATTCCAATCAATGTATCTATTGACGGTTCAGAAGACCAAGTTTGCTTCGTGAGAGAAGTACAATACCACCCAGTAAAAGATCACATTATCCATGTTGATTTTATGAGCGTTAACATTTCCAAACCTGTCACAGCTAGAGTTCCAGTTAGAATTGAAGGTACATCACCTGCTGTAAGAACTATGGGTGGAACATTGTTACAACCGCTTGAATCAGTAACAGTTGAAGCCCTTCCATTAGAAATACCAGAATATTTAAGCTTAGCTGCAGAATTGCTTGTGGATTTTGAAACCAACCTTTACGTTAAAGATTTAGAAGTTCCTGATGGAATTCAAATCATCAACAACGATTCCGAAATGCTAGCGAGTGTTGTAGCACCAAGAGTCGAACGTGCACGAGGCCCAGAATCAGAAGAAGGTGAAAGTGTAGAAGGTGAGGGTGTAGAAGGTGAAGCTTCAGAAGAAGAATCTTCCGAAGAATAATCTGAACGATTCCGATTTACTGCACCTGATAGTTTTGGTGATGGAAATTTTATACCTACCAACAACTATTAATAGCTTCTAAACAAATTACCCCATTTTGTTTGCATAGCCTTATTGATTCTTTGTTTCCCAATAAACCTCAACCAATATTCATTGTGATACAAATTTGATGCAGCATAAGCTAATGGCGTAATCGGAGATCTTAGTAAAGCTTTTTCTAAGGGCTTAAGTGGTCCCCAATAAATCATTTTTTGTCCTTGGCTTGCAAATGTATTCCCTCTCTGAAAACCCCAATCAACACTATCTATATCTTCACCAACGATATTTATTTGAGATAAATCACCACATCCTAAACCTTCTTCGTGGGCCATTCTAATGAAATCAATAGACATTGGATCAAAACCCATCATACTCGCAGAGACAGCATCAATCGCTACCTGATCAGAGCTAGCTAATATTATATTTTTTTCATGCCATTGCATGGCTCTTGGTCCTGGTCCTGATCCTGCAAACGTACCATCTGTTACAGCAAAAATTCCCGGATGAATTTCTTTTTGAATTCTTAGTAAATCAACTAAAGTTTCGTGAATGACAGAATGAGTCCAGTGACGTTGAAAATTTAATAATCCCCCAAAAGCATTCTTCATAGCTCCTGTAATAGTAGTAAAAACATGAGTTTTCATAGTGGGGAGATGAATAATATTTTTACCAATCAAATGTTTGGGAATATGAATGCCATCATTAAAAATTTCATCTAAAACTAACATTTTTCCTGAGGGTTTAAATGAAATCCATTCTTCATCCTCTAAAAAAACACTATTCAATCCATGTTTCTCTTCTACATTGGTATGCTTATTACTTATAGCACCTTCCCTAGCATCAACTACAACTGTGCCATTGTGAGTGGGAATAATTTTTTCAAACCCATCATCTTTTAAAGTTTGTATTACACCGTCAAGTTGCCATGGAGATGTTGAACAAGCAGGATAATAATGTTGCCATGAAATATTTACTTTTAATATCGTATCTAAATCAGGAGAGAATACTTCTTTATATCCTGCAGTTCTCATAGCAGATCCGATATCAGAAATAATACTGTCCGGATCAGTTTTTATAACAGCAACAGTAGGCTTAGATATTGATTTTGAATTAATATCAGAATCTAAATTGTCAGAAGTTTGAAACATTATGATTCAAGAAAATCTCTTAGTTTTTTAGATCTATTAGGATGTCGCAATTTCCTTAATGCTTTAGCTTCAATTTGCCTGATTCTTTCTCTTGTTACTCCAAAATCTCTACCAACTTCTTCTAGAGTCCGACTTTTACCATCTTCTAATCCAAAACGTAATTCCAAAACTCGAGCTTCTCGATCATTTAAAGTATCTAGAACATCTACAACTTGCTCTCTCAATAATTGATATGAGGCAGCTTCAACAGGAGCTAAAGCATTATTGTCTGGAATAAAATCTCCTAAGTGGCTATCCTCTTCTTCTCCAATAGGAGTTTCAAGAGAAACCGGTTCTTGAGAAATTTTCAGTATCTCTCTCACTTTATCAGGAGAAATTTCCATCTCTATTCCGATTTCTTCACTAGTAGGCTCTCTTCCATATTCTTGAACTAATCTTCTAGTAACTCTCAACAATTTATTAATAGTTTCAACCATATGAACTGGAATACGAATAGTGCGAGCTTGATCAGCTATAGCCCTAGTAATCGCCTGCCTGATCCACCAGGTAGCATAAGTGCTAAACTTATATCCTTTCCGATAATCAAATTTCTCAACTGCACGAATTAATCCAATATTCCCTTCTTGAATTAAATCTAGAAGAGACATTCCTCTTCCTATATATTTTTTAGCAACGCTAACGACTAAACGTAAATTCGCTTCAGATAAATGTTGCTGTGCATCATCACCTCTTTGTTTAATTCGTTCCAAATGCTGTCGATATAACAGTTCGTAAGGCTGCATTTCGTCTGACAGACTATCTTTTTGAGATAAAGCCTTAAGATCACTCAAAGAAGGGGATCCTGTAATAACTTTGAAAATATCATCAGGCAAAAGCCTAGAGTTGATTGAAGCTTGTTTAATCATTTCTTTTAAAGTATCAAAGTCAGGTGGGTCTTGATCGGTCAATTCAGATAAAATTGCTGAAATTTGTTCCAAAGATTCATCTTGGAAAATTCCATCTAATGCGTTCCTTATATCTGGATTTGCCATTAAATCAGGAAGAGTACCATCAAATGGAACTTCCTTTGAGACTAATATTGATTTGATAATGTCTTCACTTTCACTGACTTTATTCATCATCTCAATCACTACATCTCGAGCTTTAGGAAAAGGAGTATTTTCTGAAAATTCTTCTTCTAGATTCTCAACATATCGTTTAGCTTCAAACTTTCGAGCAAGGTCGCGCTCTTCAACAGCACGTAACAAGTCTACACGACCGATTTCTCTCAAATACATTCTTACAGGGTCATCAATTATCTCTACAGACCCAATCTCTCGTTCCCATTCACGAGTTGCCTTTGCTTTGAGATCTTCAAGAGAAGGAGGAGCATCGTCATCATTAAAAACATCATCATCTAATGTTTTTTCCATACCAAGCTCCACTACTGAATTATCCTCATCATCGTCATCGTCGTCGTCATCTGATGCAACAACTTCATCATTATCTTGATCAATCTGGTAGGTATCTTCTTCAGAGTCATTATCTCTTAAAACACCATCAATCAATTCAGCATCACCACTAAAATTTTGAATACCGTCAGTTGACATGATTTCCCCCTAAAGCTTTTATGATATCTATTCTAACAAACAATAATACGTATCTAAAGAAACTTATCATGAATCTCTGATTTTTTGATTAATTTGATTAATTTGATTAATTTGTTCTTCACTAGGATAATCAGATCCTTGTGATTCACTAAAAGTTGCTGCAGCTATCTTATATCGTTGTTTATTCAAAATTTTTACGCAAAATTCAAATGCGTCATTAAATTCATTTTGAGTAGATTCTAATAGTGAAAGCTCAATAATTTGATGGTAAAACCTAGAGTAATCTTCTGAAAGAGAATTTTCAAAATCATTTAAATTATCAAACTTCAAATATTCAGTTAACAAATATCTTGATTCCAAATCAAATATTTCAAAATTAAGGTCTTTGGCTTTTATTTTCAATTCTGAATTTGAAAAAATTAATGCTAGCAAATAAATCATTCTAGATGACTTTTTGATAGGCTTTTGACTATCAGAACCATTGGATTGTTTGGATTGAGAAATCACTTTAAACATAGCCTGAACATTTTCAAGTGAGCTATTAAATTGATTTGATAATTCAGTTAGATATTTTCCTCTATCGAGCTGATCCATATTATTCAATATAGGAAATATGAGCTCCAAAATTCTTTGAGAATTACCAGGAACATTAATATCAAACCGAGAAATCAATACTGGAATCAAATAATCCATAAGAGTAAGAGCCTCCGAAACTATTTTTCCCCAGTCTTCAGATTCTGACCGAATAAATTCATCAGGATCCTTACCATTAGGAATTGCAAGAACTTTTAATATTTTTGAATAATCTGAAAAAGAATCCTTATTAGAAGTATTTAAACTTTCAAAAATACCCCAAGACGATTGTAAACTTCTTAAAGTAGCTTCTTGTCCCGCAGTATCTTGATCTAAAGCTAAAATATAAGATGAAGCTAAATTCCGTATTTGACGAACTTGCTCAACAGTTAGTGCTGTACCCATCGAAGCTACCACATTTTTAAAATTAAACTCATGGGCAGCAATCACATCCATATAACCCTCAACGACTACTACTTCATCATTTTTTCTGATTGAATCTTTTGCTAAATGAAGGCCATACAAGATAGTTCTCTTGTCAAAAACAGGGGATGATGGAGTATTGATGTATTTGGGCATAGAATCATCTAATGCACGTGCTCCGAAACCCAGTACTTTCCCATTCCTATCAGAAATTGGAAACATTAATCTTCCTACAAAAAAATCTTTTACATTTCCATTCTCAAATTTATTCAGAAGCCCAGAATCGATGGCCTTTTCAAAATCCACATCATGAAATAAAAGATGATTTTTGAGTGAATCTCTATCTTTAAGCGAATAACCTAAATCAAAAGAATCTATTTTATTAAAATCAATACCTCTCTTTGTTAAGTAATCAACAGCAATTTTACCTTCGTCAGTAAACAAATTTGATTTATAAAAATTTTTAGCAATTTCATTAATTTGAAAATAATCATCTTTTCGAATAGAAGATGAATTCACATTAATGTGAACTCCCGATCTCTCGCCTAAAATCTTTAATGATTCAGGAAATTCAATTCCTTCAATTTTCATCAAAAATGAAAAGATGTCCCCACCCGTAGCACAAGATCCGAAACATCTCCATAATTGACGAGATGGATCAACTATAAATGACGGAGTTTTTTCAGAATGAAAAGGACAATTAGCTTTATAATTCCGTCCAGATTGATTCAGGTTGACGTATTCTGAAATAAAATCAACTATGTCTAGCTTAGATTTAATTTCTTCAACTTCAGACATAAAAATACCAGTTATTTTGCATAAAAATGTTGAGCAATATCTTTTGCGTCTGATAATACATGATTTGTATGCCAGTTGAGATGATCCAATTCAACAATCATATCTGTAATAAGATCACCGATTTCATAACAATCTTTTGAATCCGCTTGAAAAAATGAATCAATTAAACTATTTAAATTTTGGTGAGCAAACAGAATATCAGACAAAGAGGTGCAAAATTTTGACAACTGCAAATCATAGTTTTCAGGAAGATGACTTTGCTTCAACTTCACCAAAATCTGATGAGCTTTTTCAGCCCTGAGCCTTGCCACTTCTAAATTACCATGGGTATTTATCTCTTCACTCATATTATCCTCCGTCTTGATTAAAATCTAATACACCATAATGAGAAATGTAATTCACCCATTCTTCTTGAATATTGACCAATACTATCTTTTGAGACTCCTCTCCCAACAAATTGATGACTTGAAAAATGTTTTTCCAAATTTCATCTACTTCTATCTTCCATGCATCAAACTCAATTCCAAAAGAATCGCGTTGCATAGATTCTAAATGCTCTTGAATCAATGCAGTTTTTCGGAGAATCAGTCTAAAATTCATTCTATCTTCAGGATTAATTTGATCTAACATACAGCACACTAAAAAATACGATTTTTAAAAATATTTGCAATACCAGGAGAAATTTTTTCTGCAACTCTTATTGCAAAATTATCTGTCATTCCAGAAATATAATCCATCATTGCCCCAATATGTGTTTCATTAATCTCCTTAAATTCCAATGGGACTTTTTCAGGGTATTTTTTGAAATAATCAAACAATAAAGTCAGTATAGATCTTGCAACCTGAGATTCTTTACTCTGACTTTCCGGTAAATAAACATTCTCAAACATAAATTCTCTTAACAAATTCATTTCATTTTTAATTTGTGAACTCATGGTAATAATTGGAGGTAGTTCCGCAGTAGCACTATTCATTGTATGCAGGGAAGCTTCCACAATGTCTGAAACCATTGTATTAATTCTTTGCGAATGCCTAGATCCTAACACTGTAATGGTTGATTTTGGCAATTGATCTTGATTAAGAACTTCTGCTCTAAATGCATCCAATAAATCATGATTCAAATATGCTATAGCGTCAGAAACTCTCAAAATTTGAGTTTCTAGAGTTAGGTCAGTATCAATATTCTTACGATCTAGAAAGTCTCCTCTGGGCTTTGAATGATTAGCAATACCTTCCCTAACTTCAAAAGTAAGATTTAATCCTTTACCATTTTTCTCAATTGTGTCTACCAACCTTAAACTCTGATTATTATGCCTAAAGTTTTCACCTGATAATTGTGACAACATTTCTTCACCTAAATGGCCAAAAGGAGTATGTCCAATATCATGACCTAAAGACATTGCTTCAGTAAGATCTTCATTTAAATTAAGAGCCCTACTAATCGTACGAGCAATTTGAGATACTTCTAAAGTATGGGTTAATCTAGTCACAAAATGATCACCTAATGGCGACACAAAAACTTGAGTTTTATGTTTAATTCTTCTAAATGATTTTGAATGTACTATCCTATCTCTATCTCTCTGAAAATCAGTGCGAAAAGGACAGGGTTCTTCAAAAATTTTTCTACCTTTAGTGTTAAGGACTTTACTAGCAAAAACAGATAAATTTTCTTCTTTTTTTTCTAATCTTTTTCTAATTGAATCGGACATGAACTTTAATTTATTTGACCTAATATTTTATCCCCATCGATAATTCGTATCATATTACTAAAAGCAAATTCTGATCTCCTAGCCCAAGTATCCCAAGTAGTACCAGCTACATGAGGAGTGACAATTACATTATCCATTTTCAATAATGGATTATCAGGTTGAATTGGTTCTGTTTCAAATACATCTAATCCAGCACCTAAAATTTCACGACTATCTAAAGCTGATATCAAAGCTTTTTCATCAATTATTTCTCCCCTAGAAGTATTAATGAGTATGGATGAAGTTTTCATTTGGGAAAATCTATCAGAATTAATCATATGAAAAGTTTGATCATTAAGAGGCATATGAGAAGTGATTATGTCAGAAGTTTCAAATAACTCATCAAGGGACACAGATTTCAATGACAACTGAGAATTCAATTGATTATCTAAGGGAAATAAATCGTAATATTGAGCTATGGAATCAAAAGCTTGAACTCGTTTAGCAACCTTTTTACCAATATTTCCTATTCCTAAAATCCCAACTTTCTTATTGGCCATTTCAAAAGTATTTTCACCATTAATGGGCTTTTTCCAAGTACCTGACCTAGTAGATTTGTCAGAATCAATAATTTTTTTATATAAAGACAACATTAATAAAACAGCATGGTCAGAAACAGCCCATGAATTAGCTCCACCATTATTGGCTAAAGGAATTTCCATAGAATTTATTAAAGGTAAATTCATTTGATCAAATCCTGCAGCCAACAGTTGAACCAATTTACATTTCTTTGCAGAATTTAACATAGAGTCTGTTGGGTATTTCCCATGACATAAAAGAAAGTCACAATCTTTAATTTCAGAAATACATTTCTCTTCTGAATCTGAATTTTTCAAAACTATAATTTCAAAATCTTTATGAGAATACGAAATAATTTCATCAACTACTTTATCGCTTAAAGATGTTAAAAATACCACTTTACAACTTTTCATAATTTCCTCTTTATATTTAGATAATATTATCAAAGCTAAATGAGTGATCAAAGAACTTTTAAGTGAATAATAAAACTTGACCATAAATCCAAGCAAACTATAATGATGCTTCGTCAAATAAATAAATTAGGAGCAACAACATGGCAAGAGGTGAAATAGGATTTGTTGGTTTGGGAATTATGGGTAAACCGATGGTTCGTAATCTAATGAAAGCAGATTATTCAGTCACAGTTTACGATATAGTTTCTGAATCAGTAGAAGAAATGGTAACTGATGGAGCTAAAGCTGCCAGTTCTGCAGCAGAAGTAGCGCAATCCGCCTCTACAGTCATTACTATGGTGCCTGATTCTCCTCAATCAGAAGCAGCTATTCTAGGACCAAATGGAGTTTTAGAAGGTACCTCTTCAGGAAGTACAGTAATTGATATGAGCTCAATTGCTCCAGCATCATCTCAAAAAATTGCGAAAGCTTGTGAAAATGCCGGTGTAAATTTTTTGGATGCTCCAGTTAGCGGAGGAGAAACGGGAGCAATTGAAGGAACTTTAGCAGTAATGGTAGGAGGCAAAAAAGAGGTATTTGATGCCAACTTTGATATGCTTTCAACAATGTCAGGTAGCATAGTTCTCTGTGGAGATTACGGAGCTGGAAATACAACTAAACTAGCTAACCAAATCATAGTTGCTGGAAACATTGCAGCTTTAGGTGAAGCGCTAGTTTTAGCTAAAAAATCAGGAATAGATCCTCAAGTAGTATTTGATGCTATCAAAGGAGGGCTAGCTGGAAGTACTGTGATGAACACTAAAGGGCCCATGATGATAAGTGGAAATTTTGACCCAGGTTTCAGAATAGTGTTACACCAAAAAGATCTACACAATGCATTACTTACAGGCAAAGATGTAGGAGCACCCTTAATTTTCACAAGCCTAGCCCAACAAATTCTAGGATCTTTAATCAATGATGGAAAAGGAAATTCTGACCACTCTGCTATAGCAAATTTTATGGAAGATATGGCTGGAATAAAAATTTCTGAAAAGTAAAACTCTTATGATCAAGAAACAAATCCCTTCTAAAGAAGAAGTAGACCAGTATCTCAAAAATACCAATTGGGGAAGATGGGGCGACAAATCTTCAGCTGGTGCAATTAACTTAATTGATAATCAAAAACGACTTGAAGCTGTTTCATTGGTACAAACAGGTAGAACTGTATCAATGAGTCGTCCTTTACCTGTAATTCCTTCAGGTGATAATCCAAGACCTGCACAACATTACATGCATAAAGAACAAAGGCCATTTTCTGGTGGTGCTGCTATGGATTATTATGGTGTTTTTTACCATGGAACTGCCACTACTCACATAGATGCTCTTTGCCATGTATGGAATAAAGATGGAATGTGGGAAGGTAAAAACCCTGACGATGTAATCAAATTCAATGGTGCAACGTTTGGCACTATTGATCAATGGAAGGATGGGATAGTTACTAGAGGAGTACTACTAGACGTACCCTCATTTAGAAAAAAGCCTTATGTCACTCTCGAT
This sequence comes from SAR202 cluster bacterium AG-426-M11, assembly GCA_003213095.1. Classification (GTDB taxonomy): domain Bacteria; phylum Chloroflexota; class Dehalococcoidia; order Lucifugimonadales; family UBA826; genus AG-426-M11. The sequence goes on from QCNV01000001.1 coordinate 40,383, forward strand.
AAACCCGTACACGGTTGGGAATTAGAAGAAATAGCTAAATTTCAAGGGATAGAAATCAAATCAGGTGATGCAATTTTTGTATACAGCGGTCGAGAAAAATTTGCGGAAGATAATAATGGTATTTGGTCTAGCCCAGATGGTAGACCGGGATTACATGCATCTTGCCTGCCTTTTATCAAAGATTCAGATATATCAATATTAGGATGGGACATGATGGATTCATCTCCTAATGAATATGATCTTCCGTGGAGTGTACACGGAGCCATTTTTGCTTACGGAGTAGCACTAGTTGACAATGCACTACTAGAACCATTGGCAAATGTATGCTCTGAAGAAAAAAGATACGAATTCATGCTTACTTTAAACCCTCTGTACGTTGAGGGAGGAACAGGTTCTCCAGCAAATCCTATAGCTATTTTCTAATTTAATCTGACTTTTCTTCAGTATTATCATCAGGTATCTCAAAATCCCCCACAGAGGAAATTGAAGCTACTGAATCACCTTCACGTGGTTTAAATATAGTTACCCCTGCAGTAATCCTGCCACCTAAGGTTCGAATTTCACTTAAATTGGTTCTCATCACTTGAGCATTTTCAGAAACGACATATACCTCATTTGAATCATCAACTACTTGAGCATCTGCTAACAATCCAGTATTTTTATTAATCTTAAACGCTCTTAATCCTAGTCCACCTCTACCTTGTCTCCGGTATGCCGACAAAGGATTGACTTTTCCTCTACCTTGTTTGCTGATTACCATTAGATTACTGTCATCATTTCCTACATCCATAGCAATCACTCTATCTCCTGTTCGGAGCCTCATACCTATAACACCACCAGCAGTTCGCCTTCTAATGGGTAAGTCTGCAATAGAAAAACGAATTCCTAAGCCTTGTTCAGAAATAAATATAATGTCATCAGCATCAACTTCATCTTGAATAATGGGTCTAGTAGTTTTAATTTCTACTTCTCCAGTTTCCGGGTTAATTAATTCCTCTTTGACAGTTGTTCTTTGAGGTTTTCCTGTATCCGGATCTATTCGATCAACAAATCTACTTTTGGCGAGTTTTACCGAAACTACTTCATCATCATCTTTTAGATTCATGATAATCAAACCAGAGGGCCTAATGTGAGAAACATCATCTATTTTAATCCTCTTCACTCTGCCTTTCCTGGTTCCCAAAATTAACCATTGAAACTCATCATATTGTTTTTTACCAACATTGATTAAAGCACTAATTGATTCTGTATCCCAAACATTAATAATATTTGCTACAGGAACTCCCCTAGTATTGCGACTTTGATCAGCTCGAAGTTCATAACCTATTTTTGATAAAACTCTACCTTTATTGGTAAAAAATAACAGCTTGTCATGACTGTCTACCACCATCAAATTTTTAACAGGATCATCATCTCTAGTATTCATTCCTGTAACACCCACACCGCCTCTATGCTGTCTTTTAAAAGCATTGGAAGGAATTCTTTTTAAATATCCGCCTTGACTTAAAGTAATAACAATTTGCTCATGAGCCTCTAATTCTTCTCTAGATAAATCATGAGCATCATGGCTAATTTCAGTTCTTCTCTTATCTCCATATTTTTTCTTAACTTCATCTGTTTCATCCTTAACAACTGCTAAAATTTTATTTTCATCCGCCAACAATTCCTGTAGATCTTTAATGGTTTGTTGTAATTCCTGATATTCAGATTCTAATTTTTCAATTTCTAAAGCAGCTAATCTACGTAATTGCATATCTAGAATTGCCTGAGCCTGTGGCTGATCCAGAGAAAACTTAGACATTAATTCGTTTCTAGCAGATTCAACGTCATCTGAAGCTCTAATTAAAGAAATCACTTCATCCAAATTTGCAATTGCAATCCGAAGACCTGCTAAAATGTGTGCTCTTTCTTGAGCTTTTTTAAGTTCATACTCTGTTCTTCTTCTTATAACCTGTTGACGGAATTTAATATATTCTTGAATAGCTAACTTAAGAGTAATCACTTTAGGGATGCCATCAATCAAAGCTAACATGTTGGCAGAAAAAGGAGTTTGAAGTTGTGTAAACTTATATAAGTTATTCAAAACAACCTGGGGTTGAATCCCTCCCCTCAATTCAATTACTATTCTCATTCCATCGCGAGATGATTCGTCTCGAATTTCTGAAATCCCTTCAACTTTTTTTGTTTTCGCAAGTTCAGCAATTTTTTCAACTAAAGCAGACTTATTCACCTGATAAGGTAATTCTGTTACAACAATTTGCATTCTACTGCTAGATTTTGACATAGGTTCAATTTCCGCAACTGCTCTAACTATTACTGATCCTTTACCCGTTGTATAAGCATCTTTTACACCTTGGGTACCCATAATAGTTCCTCCAGTAGGAAAATCTGGAGCTTTAACATACTTCATTAATTCCTCAGAAGTGGATTCAGGATTCTCAATTAATGCATTAACAGCGTTACATACTTCTACAGGATTATGAGGAGGTATATTTGTAGCCATACCTACAGCAATCCCTGAAGCACCATTAATTAACAAATTCGGCAATCTTGCAGGCAACACAGAAGGTTCTCTTAGTGTGTCATCAAAATTTAAAGACCAATCTACAGTCTCTTGATCTAAATTAGTCAACATAGTTTCAGCTACTTGACTCAATCTAGCTTCTGTATATCTCATAGCAGCTGGTGGATCGTTATCAATACTTCCAAAGTTTCCTTGACCATCCACTAATGGCATCCTAACATTAAAGTCTTGAGCCAACCTAACCATAGCATCATAAACAGACATGTCTCCATGAGGATGCCATTTCCCAAGAACCTCACCAACTAAACGTGCACTTTTTTTATAACTTGAATTAGGCCTCATGCCTAAATCGTGCATAGCGTACAAAATTCTTCTTTGGACAGGCTTTAAACCATCTCTAATGTCAGGTAAAGCACGGGAAACGATTACACTCATCGCATAATCCAAATATGAGCTACGCATTTCCTCAGTTATTTGGGTTGGTTGAATGAATCCAAATTCAGACTTACTACCTGATGTCATATATCACCTGTAAAGACTATACATTTTAGGTTGAAATTATAACACAATTGGTAGTATTTTAACTACTAATTCACACTCTATATTGTGTGATTAACATCATAAATTAAATTTTCAAATAACCTATCAAAATGGGGTGGAATTTCTAATCTAGTATCAGGTAAAAACTGGACTCCAAAAGCAGTATTGTATGTAGAATGTTGAACTGCCTCTATTACTCCATCCTCCAAAGACCAAGCAGATGAAATTAATTGATGAGATTTATCAGATTCTAAAACACCAATTTGATGGCGGCTATTTACACGAACAAAACCACCAGCACCCACAATAGAAGCCAATCTACATCCAGGAGAAATAAATATTCTGTGAAAATTTGATTCATCTTCATGATCGGCAAAATGATCGTGAGAAACATCTGAAAAACTTCCTCCAGCATTTAAATTCATCACTATCATCCCATTACCTATCGCTAAAACCGGAATTTTACTCTGATAAGCGTAATCTAACAGATCACTTTCTAAATTATTTGTGTTTTGTTTACCATTTATTGAAATTGATCCAGTAATTATTAATCCTTCGATTCCAGAATTTTCAATATTAGTATTCGAACTCAACAACTCATGAGTAGCTCCAAATTTTTCCAAAAGCTTTATCAAATTACTACTATCGAATTTTTGTGAAACTGTAATCCCAATTCTAGTCATTATGAAAATTTGGTTTCCTATTTTCTCTGAAGGCTAATAAAAACTCTTTATGAGCTTCAGTATCTTGTGATTGTCTAAAAATTTTATTTTCAGTTGTAATAACTGTATCAAAATCATCAACAAAAAGATGATCTCTCATCATTTTTTTTATCTGACTTAATTGCCATTCAGGGTTTTGGGCAATTTCATTTGCTATTTTGATAGATTCGTCAATCAATTCATCATCTTCAAAAACATGATTAACCAACCCTGAATCCAATGCTTCTATAGAGTCTATAAACCTCCCGCTTAGCATATATTCCATAGCCTTCCCATATCCTACAATTTGAGCTAACAAGTGAGAACTCCCATATTCTGGAGTCAATCCAATAGCGGCAAACCTAAACGAAATTTTCGAAGATTTTGACATTAATCTAATATCACAACTTAGAGGCAGTGTAATACCCATTCCAACTGCAAATCCATTCAATGCACAAACTACAGGTTTTGATTTTTTAATAAATATTGGCCATTTTGAAAAAGAATTTATCTTATTTTCTTTTTTCACTCCATTGACTGTATCCTCAAATCCACTCACATCCGCACCTGCAGAAAAGGCGCGTCCTTTTCCAGAAATCACAATAGCCCCTATATGAGGATCAGCATTAAATTTTTCAATTTGCACTCTCAATTCATATCCCATCAAATCATCAAATGCATTTAAAAATTCTTGTCTATTTAAATATATAATTCCCACCCTGTCTTGTTGCTCAACAACGATAGTCTCCATATTTTTACCTCAAAATTTAAGTGAAACATTTAAGCACAAATTTTATTCTATAGATTAAAATTGAAGAATGAAACTAATCTATTTTTCTTTTTTAGTCACCTTAATATTTTTATCTTCTTGCCAAAACACATATCAAAAAAATACACATCAACCAAATTTAGTATTTGCTGTTTCTGATTTTTCAACGGGAAAAAACCGAATTGCATTTGGAATTATAGATCCAGTAGAAGGATCATTAGCGCCAAAAAATGTAAATGTACAAACATATTTTTTAGATGGTAATCCCAATGAATTAATCGATGAAAAAATTCCGGATTCTTATTTGTGGCCTAATAACAAAACCATTTTTGTTACAGAATTAAATTTTCATAGCCCGGGAAAATGGGGAATAGGAATCAACATTTCAGAAAAAGTCCAAACTTCTGCGTTCATTGAAGTAAAACCAAAAAGTTCAACACCCAATGTTGGAGAAAAAGCTATTCATTCTATAACTAAATCAACTACAAAATTACAAGAACTCCCAAATATTAGTTCAGATCCAAACCCATATTTACCATTTTATAAAATGACATTAACTGAAGCATTACATTCCAAAAAACCTACGGTTCTTTTCTTTACAAGTCCTGGATATTGTAAAACTGCAACTTGTGGGCCTCAAATGCAAGTCATGAAAAAATTACACAAAAATATACCCAACATTAATTTTTTACACGTTGAAGTTTATGATCACCCAAATAAAATTCAAGGAAACTTAAATAACGCCTTGATATCTCAACCAATATTAGACTGGAATCTTCCTTCAGAACCTTGGACATTTTTAATTGATTCTAATCAAATCATCTCATCAAAATTTGAGGGATTTATCTCTGAAGATGAGCTATTAATTCACTTAAAATCACTGAACTAGAACTAAGAAATCTATTGTATAGTTTATATGCTGGTACCTTGTGCCAGCTTTTTCTGTTGGAGAATAATTGATGCCTATATCGGATTTTACAGAATTTTTAAAAAATTCAGATGAATATCAAAATCTTTACAATTCCATCAACAAAACTAAATCTAATATTCAAATTCAAACAATTGACGAATCAGTTGCATTTTTATGCTCTTCAATAGCATCTGACTACCAAAGACCAACATTAATTATTTGTCCATCAGCATTTCATGCAATAAATCTTCAAGAAAACCTTTCTGCATGGACATCCTCAAATATCTTGCGTTTCCCAGAAGTAGAAAATCTTCCTTACGAAAGAATTATTTCTGACAAGGAAACCTCCATGAGTAGAATAGACACAATTACTAAAATTACCAATTCAAATCACTTCCCTCTAGTTGTAAGTTCTGTATCAGCAATTTGCCAACAAACAATCGAATCATCTACATTAATTCTATCCTCAAAAGAATTGATGAGAAATCAAAAAATTACTATGGAAGAGCTTACAAGATTTCTCCAACAAACAGGCTACGAATTTGAGTCTACAGTTACAGACCAAGGAACATTTAGTAGAAGAGGAGGGATTTTGGACATTTTCCCTGTAGGATCTGATAATCCCTACCGAATAGAGTTTTGGGGAAACGAAATAGACAGCATCAGACGTTTTGATCCCGAAACACAAAAATCAATTAGTGAAATCAATGAATTTCAACTTTTTCCTGCAAATGAAATTCTTCCTTCTTTTCTCAACATATCAAATTTAGAAAACCAAATTTCTCATATTGATTTACAAAATTGTGACCCTGAAAGCTCTGAACGAATTAACAATGACCTGAATGATTTACTGAATAAAGAATCAATTGATGATATTTCTTTATATCAGGGATTTTTCTCAAATGAATCTTTGATTGATTACATGCCTAAAGATTCATTAATAATTTTATACAGGCCTGCAGACATATTTAATCATTACTGGGAAATTGAAGAACGCATACGTCAATTAAAACAAAACAAAGAACATAATGGGCAGATACCATATAACTTTCCTATAAGCCATCAATCTTGGAATGAAATTGAAAAACAAATTGCTACCAAAAATCACAAAATAGAAATAATGCCTTGGGGTTCTGAAACATTACTCAATAAAGATATACATATTATGCCATTTAGTTCTGCTTCTGCGTATAACGGTGACTTGAATTTATTATCTCTGGAAATAAAAAATTTTAATCAAGACAAAAATACAACTGTTATTTACACATCACATCACACTCGATTAACAGAAACTCTAGATTCTATTATCCCAAAACAATTCATTATCTCATCAGAATCTAATCAAATAGGTCCAGGTTTTGTATTAAATACCAAAAACTCTAAATTAATGATTTTAAGTGACAGTGAAATATTCGGAATCACAAAACAGAAAAGAGGTATCAGAAAAAAATCAATAAAAAGACAGGCATTTTTCAATGAAATTTCGATAGGAGATTATGTAGTTCATGTAGAACATGGAATAGCAAAATTTTTGGGTACTCAAAAAAGAAATGAAAATGAAAATGAGTTTTTGATTTTGCAATACGCTCAAGGAGATAAATTGTATGTTCCTATGGATCACCTTGACAGAGTTGCACCATATTTTGCACCAATGGAGGCATCTCCATCTCTAACAAGATTAGGAACACAAGAATGGTCTAGAGCAAAAAATAGAGTAGAAAAATCTACAAAAGAACTAGCGGCAGAATTACTAAGACTTTACGCTCAGAGAGAACTAGTAAAAGGCCATTCAATGCAATCTGACACAAAATGGCAAATTCAACTTGAAGAATCATTTCCATATGAAGAAACAGATGATCAATTGACTACAATTTCAGAAGTAAAAGAAGACATGGAATCCTTAAGACCAATGGATAGGTTGATATGTGGAGACGTTGGATATGGAAAAACAGAAATAGCTATCAGAGCAGCTTTTAAAGCTGTCATGGACAATAAACAAGTTGCAGTTTTAGTGCCTACAACAGTATTAGCGCAACAACATTACAAAACTTTTTCTGAAAGACTAAAATCCTTCCCTTGCACTGTTACTGCTTTAAGTAGATTTCGAACAAAAGCAGAGCAAAAGCAAATTCTCGAAAAAATAAATAACGGGAAAATAGACATTTGTGTGGGAACTCATAGATTAGTACAAAAAGATGTGAAATTTAAAGATTTAGGATTAATAATTATCGATGAAGAACAAAGATTTGGAGTTTCACACAAAGAGAAATTTAAACAGTTACGTAAAGAAGTAGACATATTAACTCTTACTGCTACTCCAATTCCTAGAACCCTACATATGTCATTAGCAGGAGTAAGGGACATGAGTACAATTACTACAGCTCCCGAAGAAAGACTTCCTATCAAAACATTTGTATCAGAATTTAGTGACGATTTAATTCGAGAAGCAATTTTACGAGAACTAGATCGACAAGGACAAATCTATTTTCTCCATAATAGAGTTAACAACATAGAATACATTGCGGAATATTTAAGTGATTTAGTTCCAAATGCTCAAATAGGAATTGCTCACGGACAAATGACTGAAAAAGAATTAGAAAAAGTAATGATTTCTTTTTCTGAAGGCTTAATCGATGTACTCGTATGCACAACTATAATCGAGTCTGGTTTGGATATTCCTAATGCAAACACTTTGATTATCAACCGCGCAGATACCTTTGGACTAGCTCAACTATATCAATTGCGTGGACGTATAGGAAGAAGTTCTAAAAGAGGATATGCTTATCTATTAATTCCACGAAGACAATCTATATCAGAAACAGCAGAAAAAAGATTAAAAGCTATGTTATCTGCAACTGAATTAGGTTCAGGATTCAAAATTGCCATGAAAGATTTAGAAATACGAGGTGCTGGCAATATTTTAGGTTCTGAGCAAAGTGGTCATATTCATACTGTTGGCTATGATCTTTACACTAGACTTCTCTCAGCAGCTGTTGAGGATTTAAGAAAAGAACAATCTAATGACGGAAATTCACAAAACATTTCATATAAACAATCTCAACAAATTAGTGTAGATTTGGGAATACCAGCTAGCATACCAAAAGAATATATTGAAGATATCACTATCAGGCTAAACTTTTATCAATCATTAAATAACATCAGAAACAAAGAACAAATTAATGACTTTGAAAAAGAATTAAAAGATCGCTTTGGTAATTTTCCAATAGAAGTAGAAAATCTTATTTTTGTATTAAAATTGAAAATTGAAACAGGATTAACCGGGGCACAATCAATTACTAAAAACGGAAAACAAATTCTTATACAATTTCCATATAGTTTGTCGAATATGAAAAGTATCTTGAACAAAACTATTGGAGAAAGCTGGCAAATTGGAAACCAACAAATTAGATGTCATATTGATGATTTAGGGGAAAATTGGGAAACACAACTTTTAGAAAGTATGACTAAACTAGTATCTCTTCAACAAGACCTTACAAGTAAAATGTCATTAATTTAATAAACTGGAATATAATTCATCCATATTCATAACTCTTAAACATCTATCGAACTCTGGATGATTTCTATCTCTATCCATCAAAACAGGAGTAATTCCGGCATTTTCTGCTCCACTGATATCTGAAAAAATTTGATCACCTATATGGAAAGCATCATTTTTAGAAAAATTCGAAATATTCAAAGCATACTCAAAAATTTTATTATCAGGTTTTTCTACGCCCACATCTTTAGATGTAACAGCAAAATCAACAAATTTTTCTAAATTAAATTGTTGTAACAATTGAGTACCCGAAATATTCATATTTGAAATCACTAAAATTTTATAACCCAAATTTATCAATTTTTGTAAATTTGATAAAACATCATCAAAAATTTTCATTTCATATGGAATTTCTCTAACAACTTTCCATATTTCGCCCGCAAAATTCTGATCAATGTGTATATCACAGCCCGACAATACTAATTTTTCATATTCACAAAAAAATTTAAATTTTTCAGACTCATTCATCAATCTTAATGGTTGAGTTGAATTTTGGTGAGACATTAAATCATCTGCTAACTTATAACCTTTAAGTATTCCTGCTTCAGACACAGATAAACCAAATTGATTACATGCTTTAGATTGAATCTCGAATCTAGTAGGATTAAACCCCGCAAGAGTTCCGTATAAATCAAAAAATAATATTTTTTTCATTTCTCAAATATAATACCATTCGACAACACTCATTAATTAAGGTGGCTCTATGACAAAACAATACATTCAATCAGAAACTATTGGCAAAGTATTATTACTCACCATGCATGACCCAGACACTAGAAATGCTATTGGGGAAGAAATGGCGGGTCAACTTGAAGAAGAATTAGATAGATTTGAGTTTAGTTCTAATCTTCGCACTTTAGTACTCACAGGATCAGATCCGTCTTTTTGCTCTGGAGCAAATGTAAAATCATGGGATAAGGATAATAAAACAACTCAAAGAGAAGAAATCCCTCAAGACAGGTCTCCATGGGATTTATTAAACGAAGCTTGGGAAAAACAATCTTTGATACCAGGTAGACCTAAAGATTTTATCGATCCTGTTAGATTAATTCCTGTGAGGCTACATAATCTTCAAAAACCGTCCATTGCAGCAGTAAACGGACCTGCCATGGGATTAGGATGCGGAATTGCATTATCATGTGATATTCGTTACGCATCTGAAAATGCTAAATTTTCTGAGATGTTTGTAAAGCGTGGATTGATACCAGCAGATGGATCATGCTGGCAACTACCCAGAATGATAGGCTTATCAAGAACACTACTATTACAATACACAGGCGACATTTTAGATGCACAAACCGCTTTAGAACTAGGAATTGTCAATGAAGTATGTGATCAAAATAAAATTTTAGAATCTAGTATAGAACTTGCTGAAAAAATTTCTAATGGGGCCACCTATGGTATGTCATTAATTAAAAAATTAGTTCACGAATCTCAATTTATTGATTTTGAAACAAGTATAAAATTAGCCGGCCCTGCTCAAGAAATAGCTAGAAGAACAAAAGATCATAAAGAAGGAGTGACAGCATTTATCGAAAAAAGAAAACCAAACTTTATAGGTAAATAATTACTGATTATCAAACCAATTTATAGCAGACACTAACGAATGAGGTGAGTCCTCATGAAATTGATGGCCTCCACCTTCTAATTCAGTCACAAAACACTTCGACTGTTTCTCTCGAATTGTTATTGCTAATGGATGAGATATAACATCACTTTGTCTACCTCTAATATATAAAGAAGGTATCAGCATTTCTTCCCATTCTTTCCAAATTTCCGGATTAGAAAAATCAGTTTCAATCAAAATCAATTTTTTGATTAGATTTGGCCTCCGATTTGCAATAAATATTCCACATTCACCTCCAAAGCCATGTCCTATAATATAAAAGGAGTTATAAACAGATTGATCCAAATAATCCAGAACATCTGAAACACACGTACTAATATCAACTTTTTCAAAAGATGAATTTAGACCATGTCCTCTAAAATCAATTTGAACCACGTTAAATTTTCCACTTAATTCTTTAGTAATTTTTTCCCAAGATTTAGAACTATCTCCAAATTCATGAAGCAATAGTATAGATATATAATCTTGTTCATTTTTTACCGGGTCATAATTTTGTAAATAATTTAAACTCAAGGATTCTGAGTTATTATAGGAATAATTCATATAATTAGTTTAAACTCCGAAATGATTCTATATTTTCACCAAACTCAACATTGATATCATTCCTTAAAATTTCTTCAATAATTTTATCTAATTTACCTTCTGAAATTGACCCTACCCATCTTCCTAAAATCTTATTATCAAAAACAAAAAACGTTACAGGAATTCCAGTGACTCCATAATCTACAGTAATACTCCCATCAGTATCATAGACATTAGGATAAGTCACAGAAAATTCATTAATGTAATTGATTGCATCAACAGGACTAGAGCCATCTTGAATATTAATTCCTAAAAAAGAAACACCTTTATTTCTATATTTTTTATATAGTCTCTGAAATCCTGGTGTTTCATCTCTACAAGGGGGACACCAAGATGCCCAAAAATTTAAAACTAAAACATTTTCAGAAAAATCATTTATAGAAACAAACGCCTTTTTCTCAGAAGAATCAATTATAGGAGCAATAAAACGAGGGGCTTCTTTTCCTATTAGTACTGCCCCACTCCTCCCAGTTGCTGAAGTCTGATTAGATAAACCTATGGCTAATAAAGACGTAAATCCTAATATTATGACTCCAATCAGTAGAATCAAGATACTTTTTGTTAAGTTTTTATTTGAGTTCATATCTCAATATTAATAGTAAATCTAAAAATAACACATACTCTATTTACTAAAAATTCGACCTACGATCTTCCAAATTTGTATGAATATCTAATAAGACTGTTTTTCCTTCAGAATTAAGTTTTTTAGCTTGCTCTAGAGCATCAGCAACATCTCCTGGTTTTGTGACAGTGATTCCCACTGCACCCAAACCTTCTGCAATTTTTGCATAATCTCCAGTCATATATGTTGTTCCAAAAGATTCTCTAGCTGTTGGATATCCTCCAGGATATGTAGCCATACCACCATTATTTAACAAGATTGTAGTGATAGGAGCTTTAGCCCTTACTGAAGTTTCTATATCTAGACCTGACATTCCAAAAGCGCCATCACCCATTATGTTGACACAAAATTTATCTGGACAAGCTATCTTTACGCCTGTCATTAAAGGAATACCATAACCTAAATGAGTTGTCTTTCCCCAACCAACATAACTATGCGGAACGGTGCCAGGATAAAACGGCATAATGATATCTCTTGGAGCTCCAGCATCGTGAGTTACTATACTGTTCTCAAGATCTAATACTTTCATCATTTCTCCAACAACCCTATAAGCACTAATAGGAACTTCTTCTGAATCTAGTACTGGTTGCCATTGTGACATCCATTTTTGATTAATATCAGAAATTTGTTGTGAAATTTCGTCACTAGATTTTTTACCTTGGTCTCCCAAAATCCCTTTAACTTCATCAATCATCATTCTTAAAGTTAACTTTGCATCACCTACTAACCCAACACTAATATCATAATCTTTATTAATGTCAGCTATAGTCTCTGTACTTTGAATCATAGTCTTACCATCAGGAATAGGTTGTCCATATGACGTTCTAGTTAAGCTAGATCCTACAGCAAACAACACATCAGATTCTTGTAACCATGTTCTTGCTTGTAATGATGTAGTCCCACTGCCAGAACCTAATGCTAAAGGATGCCTCTGGTCAAATCCGGACTTACCTGGCATAGTGCAATACACTGGAATTTGAGTTAATTCTGCTAATTCTGTCAATTCTTCAGAAGCATCAGACATGAGCACTCCCATTCCTGACCAAATAACAGGCTTTTTAGCTTGTAATAAAATTTTAACTGCTTCACTCACATGAGAAGGCTCAGGTGCAAATCTATATCTCTGTGGAGATACATAAGATGCAACAATAGAATCATCCACTTCCATTTCAGCTACATCCCCTGGAATTTCAACTATCACAGGACCTGGTCTTCCATTTCTCAATGCATGAAAAGCCCTTCTCATTACTGAAGCAACTTGATTTGGTTGAAATATGACCTCTGAAGAAACAGATACAGACTGATATGTTCTAGCTGGTGAAAAATTTGGCTTTACAGATCTAGATGCCACTGGAGATCCGCCAGGCAAATACAATATTGGAACATTGTCTGCATAAGCTTGAGCTAAGCCACCCATAGTGTTTTCAGAACCAGGGCCACCTTGTGTAACCAAAACTCCAAATTCTTCACGATTTTTCATTCTGCTAAAACCATCGACGGCCATAGCAGCTCCTCGTTCTTGCCTAAACATGATCGGATTAATTCCAGCCTGAGCTATTGATTCGATCAAATTATTGGACGGAAAACATCCTACCCACTGAATCCCTTCGACTTTTAATATTTGAGCAACAGCATCATTGACTTTCATTTTTATTTCTCCAATTCATACAATATGTTTTCTAAATGGGCTAAAATTCAGCATCATTGTAAATATAAGAGTTATCATAATCAACTCATCTAATTTTAGAGAGCAACATGATCATTGGAAATAACATCATTTACCTTAAAGAAACCACTTCCACCATGGATGTGTGCAAAAAACTTGCCTCAAATAAATTTAAAGAAGGGGCAGTAGTAATTGCTAACTATCAGAATTCCGGACGTGGAAGATTTAATAGAGTGTGGATTTCACCTCCAGGCATCAACTTACACGTTTCGGTTTTATTATCACCTACTTTTAATCAAATGAAATATTTGAATATGGCTGCAACTTTATCTGTAATTGATACTATTAAAAAAATTACAAATATTTCTGGTCAAATCAAATGGCCAAATGATGTTCAAGTTAATGGTAAAAAAATATCAGGAATACTAATAGAATCAGAATTATCTACAACTAATATTAACTATTCTGTAGTAGGAATAGGATTAAATATTAATTTAAATCCCCAAGAATTCCCAGAAATTTCTAATTTAGCTACTAGTTTAAAAAACGAAACAAACCTATTTATAAATAGATCAACAGTCTTACATACCTTTATTCATTTTTTTGATAATTACTACAGAATGATTAAACAAAACCAATCATTGACAAAAAAATGGTGCGATTACTTAACTACAATAGGTCGAAATGTAGAAATTTCATTCACAGATAAGCCAGGAGAACAAACGATTTCAGGATTAGCTCACTCAGTTAATGAAGATGGATCATTAAATTTACAACTAGATGACAGTTCTTTATTAACAGTTTCTGCAGGAGAAATTACAATAAATAAAATTGATTGAGGCTATATCAAAAACCGTGCAAACCATTGAATTAAATTAATTAATAAAATTGCTACTAGAGGTGAAAAATCAAACATTCCAGTTTTTGGCAGCAAATTTCTAATTGGAGATAAAATAGGTTCTGTAATTGCATATAAAATTTTCAATACTGGAAAAAACAAACTGCCAGGAAGTATTGTGAACCAAGAAGAAAGAACTCTTAGCAAAATAGCTACGAAAAAAATCGAACTTAAAATGTTAATAAAATTATATAAAAGTAAAATTAACCCAACTCCAACGATCTTTCATAAGCTGCAACAACTCCATTAATAACAGATGCTCTAAAATTATCATTTTCTAGAGAAAGGATTGCTTCAATTGTTGTTCCCGCAGGAGATGTAACCATATCTTTCAATTCTGCGGGATGTTTCCCTGTATTCTCAACGAATTTTGTACTTCCCAAAAGTGTTTGTAATGTTAATTTTCGAGCCATTTCTCTAGGCATTCCTAAATAAACCCCGGCATCTATTAATGATTCTATGAACATAAATACATATGCAGGCCCACTTGCACTCAAGGCCGTAGACATGTCCAAATATTTTTCTTCTTTTACAAAAAATTGTTTACCTAGTGTATCTAAAATTTCCTCAATCACACTTAGAGTACTACTAGAAACTTCAGGAAAAGCCGTCCAAACTGCCATTCCTTCACTAATTTGTGCTGGAGTATTTGGCATTACTCGAACAATATTTGAATGATTTGTATAAGCCTTAATAGAATCTAAATTTGCGCCAGCAACTATTGAAATTATAGATGTTTCTGTATGAATATTACCATTTATTTCATCACATACTTCTTTTAAATTTTGTGGTTTTACCGCTAAAAATAATAAGCCTTGCTGTTTAGAAACTTCTAAATTATTGTCTGTTACCTCAATTGAATAATTCGAACGAAGTTCTAACCTTCTTGCTTCAACAGGCTCACTTACTAAAATTTGAGACGGAGAAACCAGTTTTGACTGCACAATTCCTGAGACAATTGCTTCAGCCATTTTTCCTCCGCCCACAAAAGATATTTTTAAATCCATAAAATATTCCTGAGCTGATTATAAAAACTTATTCACACTTACTATAGCCACAATCAACACAACTCAAACACCCTTCTTGATTAATTAAAACACCTGGACAATCAGGACAAATTATCGAATTTGCTTGATTTTGAAAGCTCTCATTAACTTCCTTTTTTGTTGAAGCAATTAGTTCAATTTGAGTAGCAACACTTGCAGCATCTACAGAGATATCATCACTATCAACGTTATCAGAAATATGCCTATTCAATGCTATAGCTATAGCATCTGGTGCAGATCTAACCAATGTGCCACCATCCCAAGCTGGTTCATCAGTTATACCTCTCAATTGATCTACAATTTGGTCAGGCTCAACTCCTGCCCTTAAAGACATAGATGCTAACCTAGCAATAGCTTGTAAATAAGCGGAATCACTACCACCTGATTTACCTAAATTTGCAAAAACTTCAAATGGATTACCTTCTTCATCAAAATTTATAGTAACAAACATTGTTCCATGACCAGTCCTAATTCGATCAGTAATACCCGTTAATGAAGAAGGTCTCTTACGAGGAGTTTTCACTAAATCAATTTCATTTGATTGATCAGAAGACTTAGTTGAGCCAGTTTCTAGAACCTGCATTGATTTTGAACCATCTCTATAAACCGTAACAGCTTTACAACCAGTTTCCCAAGCTAACATGTATGCATCTTTGACATCTTGTACAGTTGCAGAATTTGGCAAGTTAATTGTTTTAGAAACTGAATTTGTAACGTGTTTTTGCCAAATTGACTGCATTTTAATATGAGCTTCAGCAGATACTTGCATTGAAGTTCTAAAAACATCTGCATTAATACCATGATCTCCCATAATTTTCTCAGCATTTTCTGGATCTTCTACAATTTTTTCTAAAACTTCTCGAACGGCTTGTTCAGAACCAAGCTCTTTTTCCAAGCTTTGAGTAATTGAAATTGGCGCATCTAATAATCTAGAACTTGCACCTTCATGATCTTGCCATAATACATTTGACCACCAAGCCATAGCAAAGTGCGGTTCTATACCACTTGAACATCCTGCAATTCGACTGATAGTGCCTGTAGGAGCAATAGTAATTACACTTGAATTTCTAACTGGCGGCATTCCTTTTTCTTTTAATGCAGAGTTCTCATACTCAGGAAATGGGCCTCTTTCTGAAGCTACATTAGCAGATTCATCCCAAGCAATGGAATTCAAGAATTCTCCTAACTTATCGGCCAAATCCAAAGCTTTATCAGAATCATAAGGTAGTCCCATTCTTACTAAAGCATCAGCCCATCCCATTACTCCTAAACCAATTCTACGAGTATTTAAATTAGTTTCTCTCAACTGAGGTAAAGGAAAAGAATTTACCTCGATTACATCATTTAAAAATCTTACTGCTGTACGAGTAGTGTGCTCTAAAGATTCCCAATCAAAATCACCATCTTTAATGTGGAGATCTAAATTAATAGAACCTAAACAACAATTCCCATAATTTTCTAAAAATTCTTCTCCGCAAGGATTACTTGTTTTTATTTTGCCCATTTGAGGATTTGGGGCAGTTTCCCAAACTCTATCAATAAAAACCACACCAGGATCACCTGTTTTCCATGCAGATTCAGTAATCTCATTCCATAATTCACGAGCATTTACAGTACTAACTACATCATTAGAAGGGCCATTGCCAGTATCTCGTGGGTTAACTAGATGAATATCCAAATCATCTTTAACAGCTTTCATAAATTCATCTGTAATTTGAACAGATATATTAAAATTTTGTAACGTATCATCGTCATCTTTACAATGAATAAATTCTCTAATGTCAGGATGGGTAATAATCAATTGCCCCATATGAGCACCTAGCCTAAATGCGCCTTGAGTCAATGTAGCACCAACAGCTGAGTATAATTTCATTACAGCAATAGGACCACAAGCTTGACCATGTGTAGTGGCAATCTTATCTTGTTTTGGTCTCAAATCAGATAA
This sequence comes from SAR202 cluster bacterium AG-426-M11, assembly GCA_003213095.1. Taxonomy (GTDB): domain Bacteria; phylum Chloroflexota; class Dehalococcoidia; order Lucifugimonadales; family UBA826; genus AG-426-M11. The sequence goes on from QCNV01000001.1 coordinate 57,769, forward strand.
TCCAAAACCTATCCCACCTCCCCATTTCTCAATCATTGCAGCATCATTAGCTATTTTCATAATGGATTGAATATTATCTTCTGGGGATACTACAAAACATGCCGACAAGCATCCTCTATCAGTGCCAGCATTAACTAAAGTTGGAGAATTAGGAAGAAATTTTAATGAAGACATTAAATCATAATAAAGTTTTGCGTACTCCTGTTGTTTAGGAGTATCAGCGCCAAGAGAGACAGCATTAGCAACCCTATGAAATAATCCATCAGCATCTTCGGTAGGATCACCAGATTCATCTCGTTGTAAATATCTTTTTTCAATAATAAAACGAGCATTATCACTAAGAGGCAAACCATCAATTGGAAGATCTAAATGCTGATTCTCATTCAATAAATTAGATGCCACCACATCGGTAATTTCGCTAGAAATACCCGCACTTGATAAAGCTTCTATTACATCTTTTAATACTTTAGATTTTTCTGCCTCTTGAGTCATTCAATTCTCCTATAAAACTCTTTTTCATATAAATCAGATACTAGGTTAGCACAAAATAAGAACATTTGTACTACTATTTAACTGTAGAAATAGTTGTGTTTGGCTTACGCCCTCTCTTTTTATTCTTTTTAACTGGAATTTCATCATCCAAAAACGAAAGCTGGCTATTATCAGTATCGTTGGTTTTTGGCTCAAGTAAAGCATCAACTTCATCTTTAAAGTTCTCAATATCACGAAAATCTCTATAGACACTTGCAAATCTTATATAAGCAACCCTGTCTAAGTTTCTTAAACTGTTCATAACCATTTCACCAATGGCTCGAGATGAAATTTCCGCTCTAGAAAGTTTTGCTAAATCCGATTCTATATCACTAATTACTTTATCTATACTGCCAATCGGTAAAGGCCTCTTAGCACATGCATTTTTAACACTAATCCATAATTTTTCAGTATCAAAATCTTCACGATTCCCATCACGCTTAACTACAGCAAGAGTTCGTGTTTGAATTCTTTCATAAGTAGTAAATCGAAGTGAACAAGCCAAACATTCTCTACGCCGTCTAATACTGTCAGCAGAATCTCTTGAATCAATAACTTTAGAATTTTCACTACTACAATAAGGGCAAAACATACTTATAACCAAAATTACATTAAATTTACAAACCACAATAACTCGTAGCTTGAGCTTTGTACACTACACCATATATTGGGGTATTAGCAATAAGTATTGAAGCCAATTATTAGAATTTTTTAACAAAAAATATTTGAATTAAAGGTTCTAGGAATAACAAAAAAAATGGGGGAGGGGAAAAGGAAGCATATATGGGACCACAATTTTTTCATGGTCCCATATATTTTATTCAGCAGGAGGAGTACCAGAAATATTACCGGATCCGCGTCGTAAAAATGGAGGTAAATCTAACGAATCTTGATCAAACTGAACTCTATTTATAGAAGACATTGTATTTTCGACATCTCTTTCCAATAAACTCTCTGTAGTAGGGAAACCTGTGGCTATAATTGTAATTTTAATTTCCCCATCCATACGATGATCAGTACTCATTCCAAAGATGATATTCGCCTCAGGATCAACTACTCTTTGAATTACTTCAGCAGCCTCATGCAATTCATTCAATTTCAAATCAGTCCCCCCGGTTATATTAAATAGGACACCAGTGGCACCTTCAATTGAAACGTCCATTAGAGGGTTTGTAATTGCTTGTTGAGCAGCATCTCTAGCTCTAGTTTCACCATCACCCCAACCTATAGACATCCATGATGGTCCTGCATCTTTCATTATGCTAGAAACATCAGCAAAATCTAAGTTGATATCTCCTGGATTAGTAATTAATTCGGTAATTGACTGGACACCTAATCTAAGGACATCATCAGCTAATTTAAATGCATTTTCAGCAGTAACTTCTTCTTGAGAAATCACACTAAGTCTTTGGTTAGGAATTACTAAACAAGTATCTACTTTCTCATGCAATCGATCTATTCCAGCTTGCGCTTGTCTAGAACGACGAATACCTTCAAAAGCAAACGGCTTAGTAACAACACCTACAGTTAATGCTCCAGTTTCTTTTGCTATTTCAGCAATTACTGGGGCAGCACCTGTACCTGTTCCGCCCCCCATACCTGCGGCTACAAAAACCATATTTGCATCGCGTAAAATATCATAAATTTCTTCACGACTTTCCTCTGCAGAAGCTGCACCCTTACCTGGGTCTCCTCCCACACCCATCCCTTGAGTCAATTGCTCACCAATTCTAACTCTCACAGGAACATCACTTCGCAATAAAGCCTGAACATCTGTATTCATTACAATATATTCAACACCTGATACACGATCTTTAAACATTCTAGAAACAGCATTTGAACCTCCTCCACCGACACCAATCACTTTAATTTTAGCCACACCTTCCAATTCTCTACCTGATATAGCGCCTGAAGCTGTATATATAGTCATAATTCCTCCGCAAAAGATTAAATTTTCAAAGTAGTTTTAATTTTGTCAAAAATTTTATTTTTAGAACTGTCACTCCTAAATTGCCTATTTTTGATATCAGCAAAATGTAGATTTTGATTCAAATCATTGTTACCAAAAGTTAATAATCCCAAAGCAGTTGTAAATTGATCAATTTGAACAGTTTCCGGGAAAAATATTTTAGAATTAACATGATTTTTCTGAATAATGGAATTAGGAATATATTGATCAATCATTTCAAAAAATCCTGACAAATATGAAGCACTACCAGTAATGTTAACTACTGTATTGGGATCTTCCTTAATCCCAGCATGCCTCAATTTGATATCTATTAAACGAATCAGTTCCAATGCTCGCTCTCTCATCAACTGTGCTAAATCTCGTCGTCGAATATTTATAGGCGTTGTCGACCCTATAACATTTATAGTGACTTCTTCGTGAATATCAATGGATCCAGGAGATGTGTGACCATACCTTAATTTTAAATTTTCAGCATCTTCATAAGACATGTTATAAGTTAAAGCGATATCATTTGTGAACTGAAAACCACCTACAGGTATCACAGATAAATAAACCATACTTCCTCGATGAAATACAGCAATATCGGTAGTACCCTCACCAATATTTATCATGACAGAATTAACTTTTTTCTGTTGAATATTAGATGATGAATAATAGTCAGCCAATGGCTGAAAAACAAATTTCTCAACACTCAAACCTGCGCCATTCAAAGCCTGCTTCATAAGATTTGTTTGTTCCAAGTTAGAAGTAACTATATGAGTGGATACATCTAATCCTTGAGCATGCATTCCGACTGGATCAACTATTCCGCCGTGACCATCAATTTTATATCTAAATGGAAATGAATGAATGATTTCTCTAAATTCATTTCTAGCTTTTAAATTAACCTGTTTAGGAATAGAGATTATTTCTTCATAAGTAATGACACCTTGAGAACCTATTTGAGAAAAATAATCTTCTCGATTTTCAAATCCCATTTGAGATCCACTAATAGAAACATAAACCGAATCAGAATAATCTTTAGACATTTCAACTGCTTGGGCAAAACTGTCTTTAATTGAGTCTACGGCAAGCGAAACATTTTCTATGCAGCCTTTCTTAATTCCATTGGACTTAGAAATACCAAATCCTATAACTTCTAAAGATTTCTTTTTAGATCTTTTAGCTATTAACGTAGAAACTTTAGAAGTTCCTAAATCTACTGCTGTAATTAAATTTTGATTATTCATATGCACCTACACAATCTCAGCTAGCGGAATTCTTTGAGCTATACGTAATTTAGCACTACGGCTTCTAGGATTATTTTTAATCTCTTTTTCAGTTGGTTTAATAACTTTTTTATTAACTATTTTAATAGTGGCAGTATGATTACACTGGCACTCAATCATCGATACAGGACAAATACAATTAATAGAATTTTTTCGTAAAAAGTTCTTCACGATTCTGTCTTCTAACGAATGGTATGAAATCACAGAAATTTTTCCACCAAATTTCAATAATTTCATCGCTTCTTCTAATCCTTTCTCTACATTTTTTAATTCTTGATTAACATATATCCGAAGTGCTTGAAAAACTTTAGTGGATGGATGGATTTTTGATTTAGATTTTCTTTTAATATTTGAAATAATCTCAGTCAACTCATAAGTAGTTTTAACCGGACGAGATTTAACTATAGATTTAGCGATGATTCTTGATTGTCGTTCTTCACCATATGTATAGAACATGTCTGCCAATTCAGCTTCATCTAGTGAATTTAAAACATCACTTGCAGATACACCTTTTGTTTTATCAAATCTCATGTCTAATTCTGAATCGTACTTGAAACTAAAACCTCTTTTAGCGTCATCAATTTGTACAGAAGAAAAGCCTAAATCTAATAAAACTCCATCAACATTCAATTCATTAAAATTTCGAGCTATTTGAACCATATCTACATAATTCCCTTTCGCAATATTTACTCTATTCCCAAAATTTTTTAGATTTTGTCGAGCCAACATCACTGCCTCTGAATCTAAATCAATTCCTATAATTGAAGAATTTGGTATTTGTTCTAATATTTCTCTAGTATGCCCACCCATACCCAATGTGGCATCGACAAATACTCCATTATTTAATCCCTCAAATGAAGTAACTACCTCTTTCAACAAAACAGGTATATGCACCTGAACTTTCCCCATAACTATTAAATTTAACCAATTCCCTCTTCTCCACCTAATACAGGTATAATTTCACAACTGTAATGCTTGCAGAGCAAGCGATTTTTGTTTCATTTTCATAGGATTTTTCGTTTTTATAAGCATTTTCAGGAGTTATCTCAATGAATCAACAATTTAAAGTAGGCATTTTAACCATCAGTGATTCTGGATCAAGTGGTACAAGAAAAGATGTGAGTGGTCCAATTTTAGAAAAAATTGCTGTTAGCAATAATTTAAAAATTCAACTACAAGAAATTATCCCTGATGATTTTGACAAGATTCAAGAAACATTAATTGAATGGAGTGATAATGGGGAAGTGGATTTAATTTTATCTACAGGTGGTACAGGCTTAGGACCAAGAGACCGGACACCAGAAGCTACAAAACTAATCCTAGATATAGAAGTTCCAGGAATATCAGAAATCATGAGAATAAAAACTTTTTCACAAACCCCATTTGCTGTGCTCAGCAGATCAGTTTCAGGAGTCAGGTCTGGTTGCTTAATAGTTAATTTACCAGGTAGCCCTTCGGGAGTTGAGCAATGTATTAATATCATATTACCTTCCATCAATCATGCATTAGAGATGATTCGGGGGTGGAAAACACATTAATTATGAAATTCCATATTTTTACATTATTTCCAAAAATGTTTTCGGAAATATTTTCCGATGGAATAATAGGTCGGGCCATAAACGAAAACCTTATTGATATTCACATACATAATATTCGTGATTTTAGTAACGATAAACACCTTTCAGTAGATGATTTTCCTTATGGAGGTGGACCAGGAATGTTAATGAAACCTGAACCAGTATTTAATGCTGTGAACAAAATTAAAAATGACTATCAAATCGGCAATACTTCTCCAATCATTTTGACCTCACCTCAGGGCGATAAATTGACTCATAATATTGCTCTTCATTTTTCTGAATTCGATGAAATGATTATAATTTGTGGAAGATATGAAGGATTCGATGAAAGGATAAGACAAAATTTAGCAACGCATGAGATTAGTTTAGGAGATTTTGTCCTAAGCGGGGGTGAAATTCCAGCAATGGCAATAGTTGATTCAATTTCTAGATTAATACCTAACGTATTAGGAAGTGATGAATCTGCAAGAAATGATTCATTTTATGAAAACTTTTTGCAATTTCCTCAATACACTCGACCTGAAAATTTCCAAGGCATGACAGTTCCTAAAATATTGTTGTCAGGTAATCATCAAGATATAGAAAAATGGCGAAAAACAGAATCAATCAGGAAAACTCTCGAAAGACGCCCAGATCTTATTAACTTTAACCAACTCAATGAAGAAGAAAAAGAAATTTACTATCAAATTTTAGACGAAAATTCAAAGGAACTAGAATGAAAGGCAAAGATTTTTTAAGTATCAAAGATATTATTCCAGAAGAATTTATTCAATTAATTCAAACTGCAAAAGATATGAAAGATCATAAAACTCCTCAAATACTTGAAGGTAAAACTGCCGCATTAATATTCGAAAAACCATCATTGAGAACTAGGGTAAGTTTTGAAGTAGGGATAAAACAAATGGGAGGTACATCCATTTTTTTGAGTAATAATGAAATCGGATTAGGAATTCGAGAACCAGTTTCAGACGTAGCAAAGGTTCTAGATAGACTAGTAGACTTAGTGGTCGCTAGAGTTTATTCACACGAAAGTCTAATTGCACTATCAAAAAACACTACAGTTCCGGTAATTAATGCTCTTTCAAATACTGCACATCCATGTCAAGCTTTAGGTGATTGCTTAACTATCTTCGAACAAAAGGGAACATTAAAAGGACTATCGTTAGCATTCGTTGGGGATGGCAATAATATTGCAGGTAGCCTTGCTTTAGCATGTGCGTATTCTGGAATGGATTTTGGGATTGCATCACCCGAAAAATACCAATTAAAACCGGAAATCTGGAATGAGGCTAACAAATTAGCTAATTCTAATAATACAAAAATGAAATGGTCATCAAATATTCAGGAAATTGTATCAGATGCAGATATTGTCTACACGGATGTGTGGATCAGCATGGGAGACGAAGAAGAAAAAGAAGAAAGACTTAGTACATTCTCTTCATATCAAGTGAACGAAAAGGTCATTTCCTATGCAAAAAGTGATTGCCTGTTTATGCATGATATGCCCGCACATAGAGGTGAAGAAATTTCTGAAAATATGCTTAATCATCCCAATTCTGTTGTATATCAACAAGCTGAAAACAGACTTCATGCTCAAAAGGCAGTAATCAGAAATATATTCGAATCAAATCATTAAAATGTCTGTTCAAAGTAAGCCCTTAGTATCCATAGTTGGTAGACCAAATGTAGGTAAATCTACATTATTCAATAGAATTACTGGCCAAAGATCTGCCATTGTATCTGATATTTCAGGAACCACTAGAGATAGGGTTTTACAAGAAACTGAATGGGGTGGTTCTCATTTCACATTAGTTGACACAGGAGGATTAGAATTATTTCCCGAATCCGTAATCTTAAAACAAGTAGAAGAACAAATACTCTTTGCTATTGAAGAAAGTGATGTAATCATTATCTTAGTAGATATTTCCGTGGAAATTACTGTTTCTGACAGGGAAATCTGTGATTTGGTTAGGAAAACCGGGAAACCAACAATTTTAGCTGCTAATAAATCAGACAATGACAACAGAGAAAATCTTATTTTCGATTTATATGAACTTGGATTAGGAAACCCAATTCCCATAAGTGCGTACCACAACAAAGGTATAGATGATTTAATGGCAAATGTCATTCAAAAATTTCCTTCAAAATCCAAATTTTCAGAACTCGATAGCGATCTAAACTTATCAATTATCGGAAGAACCAATGTTGGAAAATCATCTTTAATAAACACTTTAACTGGTGAAAAAAGATCCATAGTAAGTGAAGAAGCAGGTACTACTCGTGATGCATTGGACACTCTAATTAATTTTCAAAGTCAAGACATCAAATTAATAGATACAGCCGGAATTAGAAGAAGGGGTAAGATAGAACAGGGAATTGAAAAATACAGTATTCTCCGTGCAGTGAGAGCAATAAATCGTAGCCACGTTGCAGGAATTGTAATTGATGCCACTGAATCAGCAACATCTCAAGATACTCACATAGCTAGTTATGTAATTGATGCTCTTAAAGGATTTTTTATTATTGTAAACAAATGGGATATGTCTAAAGAATTAGGCATGAATAAACAAAGGATAACTGCAGAAATTAGAGAAGCATTTAAATTTGCTAGTTACGCACCAATAATATTTACATCTGCATTAACCGGTTCTGGGATACCTGATATCCTTACCACTGCAATGAGAGTTAAATCAGAATGGTCTAAAGAAATCCCAAGACCTGACGTTAGGAAAACTATAATGTCTGCAGTAGCCGAACATCCTCCAGCAACTAAAGGCAAAAGAGAATTAAAAATTTATAGCGCTGTACAAGATGGATCAAAACCCCCAAGTTTCACTTTTTTTGTGAACCATTCTGACATGATTCATTTCTCTTACCAAAGATATCTAGAAAATATACTTCGTAATAATTTTGGATTTGAAGGAAGCCCACTAAGAGTCAGGTTTAAAGGTTGGAAAACTTAAAATGCCAACAACTATTATATTTGGAATATTAGCAATTGTTTTTGGATACCTATGCGGCTCTATTCCTGTCGGACTTTGGATTGGAAAACTAGTCATAAAAGCAGACATCAGGAATTACGGTAGCGGCACCACGGGAGCAACAAATGTTATTAGAACATGTGGATTCAAATGGGGAGTTCTAGTTTTTTTCATAGATATTCTGAAATCTATCATTCCTACATTTCTCACTGTTGTTGCCAGTAATAATGAAATAGTTCCTATATGGACTCCCCCATTGATTGGAATGAGCATAATGATTGGACATAATTGGCCTATTTTTGCAAATTTTCACGGCGGAAAAGGTGTCGCAGTTGGGTTAGCAACATTGTTTATAATGTCACCATTCTCAGGGATTCTAGCATTTTCAATTGCTATACCAATAATGTTATTAACTAAATATGTTTCTGTAGGTTCAATGATTGGGTCTACAGTAGGTGGGATTGGCTTATTTTTACAAATTACAATGGAAAATTTTCCTGTAGAAATCATTCAATCTAGGGATTTCTCATATGCAATTTTTGCAATTGGTGGCACAGCATTAACGCTATACAAACATAAAGACAATGTACAGAGACTTTTAAAAGGACAGGAAATGAAACTTGGAGAACCCGCTAAAAAAATCAAGTCGCAGGAATTTAATGACTAAAATTTCAATAGTAGGTGCAACAACTTGGGGAACTACACTTGCGATAGTTAATGCTATCGGAAATCAAGAAAATGAAATATTTCTTCTAACTCGTTCACAAGATGAAACTACAAAACTAGAGAATGAGAATCAAAATTCCAAATTTCTCCCTGGATATTCATTTCCGAATAATATAAACATTACAAATTCGCAATCTGAAGCATTAGAAAACACAGATTTAGTAATCTTAGCCGTTCCAAGTATCACGTTTAGAGAAAACTTAATAAATATTAAGGATTTTATTTCATCAAATTCAATTTTACTAAGTGCTACCAAAGGAATTGAAATTTCATCCGGATTAAGAATGACACAAATAATAAAAAATGAAATATCAAATGTTTCAGATCAAAATATTTGCGTATTATCAGGACCTAATTTGGCAAAAGAAATAATTCAAGGCAAACCTTGTTCTAGTGTAGTTGCTAGTTCTGATGAAAACACAATAAATACAGTTCAAGAGATTTTAAACTCAGAACTTTTCAGACTGTACGGGAATACTGACATCATAGGAGTAGAAATTGCTGGCGCAATGAAAAACATAACTGCTATAGCATCTGGAATTTCGGATGGGTTAAATTTTGGAGACAATGCTAAATCATCTTTAATTACTAGAGGATTAGCAGAGATGACTCGTTTAGGGGTAGCAATGGGAGCAAAACAATCAACATTTTCTGGACTAGCCGGAATGGGAGATTTGATCGCTACTTGCTCCTCACCTCAAAGTAGAAACACTCAGCTAGGAATGAGACTAGGACAAGGAGAAACCTTAAAAAACATTCAATCATCTATGGTAAATGTTGCAGAAGGTGTTTCTACTACTAAAGCTGTAATAAACATATCAAAATCTATGAAAATAAATATGCCATTAGCAGAAGCAGTATTTAAGGTATTATTCGAAAACATTAAACCTCTAGACGCATACAAATCTCTAATGAATAGAACTACCAAACTAGAAATTTAGACGTCAAAATCTCCTGATTCATATAACAAAATACTTGAAATCACAGATCCAGCAGTCTCAGATCTAAAAATTCGCTTTCCAAGAGATAATGAAATCGCTCCATTTAATTTAGCGTAATCTATCTCATCAGCACTAAACCCTCCCACTGGGCCGATAAATATATTAATCGGGGAAGTCAAACCATTATTTATTAATGGCTTTAGATTCAATTTCATTTCCTTCTCCCAAGGAATCAAAATTGATCCTTTAAGGATATTTTGAATAGAGCAACGAAAGTTTTGCGTTTCATTTAATTGGGGCAAATAAGACCTGCCATTCTGTTCAGATGACTCTTGAATAATTTTTTTCCAACGAATTATCCTATTAGTACTAGGAGGCTGTACTTCAGTTCTCTCAGAAATTATGGGGGTAAATGTTGTCACTCCAACTTCAACACACTTCTGTAAAGCATACTCAAATCTTTCTGCTTTGATTAAAGATTGAAACAAATGAATTTTCACTTTTGGTTCATTGTCTATCAAATATGAATTGATAACAGAACCATTTGAAACATTTTTATTGATCTGATCTAACTGAATAACAGCTTCTTTACCTTTACCGTTAAAACCAATCACCTGATCTCCTTCTCGCATACGAAAAACACGGGTAATCTGATTTGAGATTTCTTCTGAAAATTCAATCTGAAACCTATCATCAAAATTTGAATCAATAAAAAATCTATGCATCATTCCTCATTATTTTCTACTTATCTGCAAAGCGATCCAGTCATTATCTGTCAAAAGTTCATCTATTTTATAGTTAAATATTTCGATTAAATTCTCAACTTTATGTAATGAATCTTTTAAAATCCCTGAAAGGATCATGTTACCTGTTTCGTGTAAATTAAAATCCAATTTTTCAAAAGTTTCTAGAATAATTTTTGTAGATATATTAGCTATTACCAAATTAAATTTAATATTAGGAATAAGAGATTGATTGAATTCATCATTAATTAGCATCACATTTTCTTGAACATTATTTTGTACTAAATTTTCATTTGCAGATTTAATTGCATTGGGTTCAATTTCGATGCCCACACATTTTTTAGCCCCTAATTTGGTGGCTGCAATAGAAAGTATCCCTGAACCGCTTCCAAAATCCAAAACAGAACTATTATTTTGGATTACCTCCTCTAACAGCTCTAAGCACATTCTAGTAGTAGGATGGTGGCCTGTACCGAAGGCCATTCCCGGATCTAAATAAATCAACTTTCTAGATTGATTATTTTCTACTGCTCTCCAAGAGGGACAAATTAGTATTTTTTGACCAACTGGTATTGGGAAAAAATACTCTTTCCATTTATTTTGCCAATCATCATCAGTAATTTCTCTAGTTCGCAATTCTCCCATAGGGCATAAAATTGAAACTAATTTTAGTCCAACTTCAATATTAGCTAATCTTTGTTGAGTAGTGTGATCAAAGGGAAGATAAGTTCGAATAGTTAAAAAATCTGGTACAGGTGGTTTTTCCCCTTCATCAGGGTTGTATCCTGCAATGGAATCAACTGCAGTTCCTCCTTCTCCATATTTATAAAAAACATGAGAAAGAGGTTCTACAAATTCAGGAGGGCATTCTAAACTAATTTCAAGCCATTTTTTACAAATATTTTTATACCTTAACGTTGTTTAAATCTTCTAAAAAAGCTCTTATCATCTTTATTTTCAGTCTCAGCTTCTGGAAGAGAATCCAGTAGTTTTTTAAACAATTTCTTTTGTTCATCAGATAATTTTCTTGGAATCTGCACTTCAACTGTAACTAATTGATCCCCTCTCCTAGTTCCTCTTAATTGTGCAACTCCTTTTCCTTTTAACCTAAACATTTGCAGACTTTGAGTACCAGATGGAATTTGTAATTCTTCTTCACCATCTAAGGTGGGAACTAACACATTAGCCCCCAAAGTAGCTTGGGCAATATTGATTGGTAGCTTATAGAGAATATTAATCCCATCACGAACAAAGTAATCATGATCCTTAATCTTAAAGGCTACATATAAATCACCTGGAGGCCCTCCATTAGATCCGTGTTCACCTTCACCAGTCAATCTGATATGAGTATCTTCCTCAATACCTGGAGGAATGGTTACAGCTAATTTACGTTTATTGCGTTCTTTTCCTTGACCTCTACATTGGGTACATGGTGAAGTAATTGATTTACCTTCTCCTTTACAAGCAGAACAATCTCCAACCTGAACAACTTGTCCAAATAAACTTTGTTGAGCTCTCCTAACCTGTCCAGTACCATTACATGATGAGCAAGAGATAATAGGAGTCCCTGGTTCATTTTTAGCTCCTCTACATTTAGAACAAGATTCTGTTCTGTTTATGTCAAATTCTTTTTCAGTTCCAAATACTGCATCTTCAAAAGTTATGGGCATAGTATATTGAAGATCAGAACCTCTTCTTGCAGAATTTTTACTTCTAGCACCTCCACCAAACCCTGAACCCCCAAAAAAGGAATCAAAAATATCGCCAAATCCTGAAATATCGCCAAATCCTCCGCCCATTCCTGAATTATTCAGTCCAGAATGTCCAAACCTATCATACTGTGCTCTTTTATCTTTATCTGAAAGAATTTGATAAGCTTCATTAACTTCTTTAAATTTTTCCTCAGCTCCTGCCTCTTTATTTCTATCAGGATGATATTGAAGGGCAAGTTTTCTAAATGCTTTTTTTAATTCTTCGTCATTAGCGTTTCTAGAAACGCCCAATACTTCATAATAATCTCTTTTTTGAGTAGTCATATAATTCCAAGCTTAAAATTTAAATATATTATATAGTAGCAAAAGTAGTATTTAACCACATTGTAGTTTTGCAGCCTGTAATGTGTTTCTAAGTAACATAGCTATGGTCATCGGCCCTACTCCACCCGGCACAGGAGTAATAGCTTTAGATTTCAATTTAACTGATTCAAATTCAACATCTCCAACCAATCTATAACCTCGCTTAGTCATAGAAGACTTTACTCTATTAATTCCAACATCGATTACTACTACATTTTCTTTAACCATGTCTTCAGTTACAAAATTAGGAATTCCAATTGCTGCAATTACAATGTCAGCATTAATAGTAATTTTTTTTAAATTTGTAGTACGACTGTGACAAAGTGAAACTGTGGCATTTCCACCGATAGATTTCATAGATAATAAGTTTGCTAAAGGCCTTCCAACAATATTACTTCTACCCAATATCGCAACATGCTTTCCATCTGGATTCGAATCATTTCTAAGTAATAATTCTCTTATCCCTGCTGGAGTAGCAGGAATAAAACGTGGTGTTCCAGCAGATAATAATCCCGAATTAAAAGGGTGCAATCCATCAACATCTTTAATAGGATCAATTTTTTGAACAATTTTTTCTTCTGAAATATGAGTAGGAAGTGGAAGTTGAACTAATATTCCATGAATTTCTTTAGATAAATTTAGATTTTCAATAATTTGCAATAAATCTTTTTCAGATACAGTGGAAGGTAAATTAATTGTTTGCCCTGCCATACCACTCGCTATAGCAGCTTTTTCTTTATTCTTTACATATATCGATGAAGCAGGATCATCTCCAACTAAAATTACAGCTAAACCAGGAGTAACTAAAAAACTATCCTGAAAAGATTTAGTTTCATTAGCTACCTCAAGTTTAATTTCTTGTGAAATTTTTTGACCATCTATAATAGTAGTTTTCAAATAATCCCTCACTCAAAAAAGATACCATAAGTAAATTCAGTTTGATATAAAATAGTTTAATGTTAATTACAGGTATAGATATTATAGAGATTAAGCGTGTCGGCAGATTAGCTACACTATATGGAGATAGATTTTTAAAAAGAATTTATACCCCTAACGAATTAAAATATTGCCGGGGACGAAGTGCTCAATTAGCTAGTAGATTTGCAGCCAAAGAAGCAGTCATGAAGGCATTAGGCACAGGTATTAGAGGGGTTAGTTGGAAAGATATAGAAGTTACTCGTAACAGAGGAAAGGCTCCTTACGTTACATTAAATGGAAGAGCAAAAATTAGGGCTGATCAAATGGAGTTAATAGAACTGAATCTCTCACTATCGCATTCAAAAGACTTCGCTGTAGCCTCTATAGTAGGGAAATCAAATAAAGGAAACCTAATTTAACGATTTTCTCCGTGCCAGACTCTTAAGTATTCCACTAATTCCCATCGATCTTCTTCATTCAAAAGGTATTTAAACATTGGCATAATAGCTGGAGAATCTTTACCACGCTTTGCCGAAGAATAACCCGGCCTTCCACCCCAAGTAATATAGGAAAAAATCTCTCCATCACTCAATTCCCAAACTCTTTCAGAATTCAAATTCACTGGTGCTGCTCCGTCATCAGGTCCGTAAGCTAAAGAACCATCATTCCTACCACTAAGAATAGATGTAATAGGACCTTGCCCTTGTAAATCGGTTCCATGACATACAGCACAGTTATAATTATAAACTTTAGCAGCATTGTCAAAATCAAAATTAGATTTAACGTTCTCAGGAATTTTCCATTCCTTAATTTCTTCAATTTCAAAAGACACTAATTCTGCTCCCGTAATGGGCACAGATCCTTCTGGGGGTAAAATCCTAGGAACCTCTTGAGATCTATAAGAGGGAGAATAATGCATTTCAGAAAAAACCATCACCTGGTGAGAACCAGTTTCAGGAAATGCGGGAAGCTTGAAGTTAATTGCAGGCCCCCACGTCACCTCACCAGTAGCAGTGTTGTAGCATCCAACAAACAAAAGCAATAACGAAATTGTTAAACAAATTCTTAATATTGATTTTTGAATATGATTAAAAACCATTTTCATTAAATTATTCCCAACCTCTTATAATTTCACCATCAATGCCAGCCTTTTTAAGAGCCTCTTCGGCTTTATCAGTTCTATCTTCATCCGTAGTTACAGTTACTCCAATATAGCCTTCAGTAATTTTTTCACTGTATGCTCCCATAAAAAATCTAGGAAGACGAGATTCGAAAATAATTCCTATAATTGTAAAAATTACTGCTCCAAGCATAGTAAGCTCATACAAAATTACTAACATGGCCGGAATAGCCAGTACAGGTTTACCACCTGTCAAAAGTGGATATGCAGCTTGAGTTATAGATGTATAAAATAACGAAATAGTAAACCCAGTAAGAGCTCCGAAAATCGGCCAGCGATATAAATGATGTTGAGGTTCAGCTTCCCCAAAAGTCCCTTCAGGGTATGGGGTACCAGTTAAAATCTCATACTCATGATCCTCAAAACCCGCATCTCTCAAATGATCAAGTGCATCAGCAGCTGAATCTTCTTCTATATATAAACCTAGAACACTTCTTTTAGCCATTTTTTTCTCTCTTCTTTAATGATGTTCTTTATTGTAATAATGATGCGGAAGACCTTCTCTAATAGTAGCTGGGATTACTCTACGACCAACTTTAATCAAATGTCTATTTCGCATTCCTTCTTTCATATCAAAAATTGGCACTAGCGGGAAAGCTTTAGCAAATAAGAGCATTCCCAAAGCCACAAAAGCAAATGTTTCAGTAACAATCAAAATTTCTATAAGCGAGGGAGAATATGAGCCCCAATCAAACGTTAAATGAGATCTCCTCATAAGACTGGGTATAACTATCAAGAAACGCTCCAACCACATACCTATGTTTACAAGAATTGTAGTAAAAAACATTATCGCCGCACTTCTTCTAAAACGTCTAAACATCCACAGTGGAACTGGGATAACAAAGGACGTTATAACAAAAATTAAAAATAATGGACCCCAAGGCCAGGGACCAACTTGTAGTTCTCTCAAAGCTATTTCAGGACTTTCAAGGGTAAACATTGCCCATACCCATTCTAAAAAGAAAAAGAAAAACCAAGTTGTGGCAACAACAATCAAAAGTCTTGCTATAGCATCAAAATGATCAGGTTTAATGTAGTTTTGAAGACCATAAATCCATACTGAAAGAGCCATAAGCATAGCAACAGCAGATACTCCTGAATGAACAGCACCGATAATAAAATATGGTCCAAAGATAGTTGATCTCCAACCCTCAGTACCAATCAAAACAGCAAAGTCCCATGAAACAACTGTATGTACTGAAACGAAAATTGGCAAAACTAAAGCAGAAAGTAGTATTCCAGCAACTATTTGAAGTTTCCATTGTCTTGTTGTACCTCTAAAACCGAGGCACAATTGTGCATAAATAAACTTAGTAATCTTATTCTTTGCTCTATCTCTCAAAATAGCTAGATCAGGAATTAAACACACTATTACAAATAACGTACTAGCTATTAAATAAGTACCAACAGCGCTAGGATCCCAAACAAAAGGGGATTTCACATTTGGCCAAATTCCTCTACTAAAATCATATGGGAAAATCCAATAAAAAACTCTCCAAGGTCTACCCACGTGAAACAATGGAGTATGTAAAGCTGCAGCCAAAGAAAATAGAGTCATTACTTCAGCTGCTCTAGTAATAGGACGACGCCATTCAGCTTGAGTCAATCGTAAAATAGCAGAAATCATAATTCCCGCATGACTAATCCCTATCCAAAAAACAAAATTTGCTATAAAAAATCCCCAAAACACAGGACGGTTTAAACCTGTAACCCCTAATCCGTTAAACACCATATAACCAAAAGCAGAATATCCAGTAATTACAATTGCAGCTAAAAACAGCACAGCGGGAAGCCACCACTTAGGCATTGTTAAAATGTCTCTAAGAAGTTCATCGTTTAATTCTTTATCTGTCAGTTGAGTATGTTCTAACATCTCTAAATCCTATTGATAATCTACCTTGGCTTACCCATAACTTTAACTTTAGCTCTATGAAATTGAACTTCAGCATTGTAAAGCAATAATTCTTTTTGCTCCCAGATATTGATTACAGGAATCAACCTAGAAGCCATCATATATAAAAACACAGCTCCAGAAACAAATCCTAGAATAATTACCCCATCAATCGCAGTGGGCAGTACAGCACTTGTAGGCACCGGAAGGCCTTCAAAATTTTTAATGATCATTATTCTATCAAAAGCAGGATCATCTAAAATTGTCATATTTAACATCATATTTCTAGGGTATTCATCAGAAAATTGGCCACCATTCGCAGCTAATTTATCAGCTGAAATTCCAGCTACATCCCAAGTGCTCACATACATTCTTACTCTATCTAAAAATGTACCGATTAAAACTGATATAGCTATGATTGCAGGACCCCAAACACTTCTTCTGACTGGATTCCAAACCATTGTCCACCAAGGAATAAAAAATACAAAGAAAAACTCCGCTAGAAAAACTGGAAAATAAGGACCATGTACAAACAATTTTAAAATAGCTTGTTCAGAAGGTTTTTTACCGTACCAAAAAATCATGAAACTACAAAACCAAAACCAAAACCAAAGAAGGGATAATGCCAAAAGTAATTTACCTAATCCATGGAATTGATCAAGAGAAATATAATGCCTATAGGGCCCAATTCTGCTAACTACAAACATTGTAAGCATCACTGTGGCAACTCCACCCTGTAATGCATTGTGAGCGTGAGTAATAGGGTACAAGGAGTCAATCCATCCTGGAACATGAACCATAAGGAATTCTGTGCTAATAAAGAAATGAGTTAAAACCAACATCATAAAATACAATGCACCCAATGTTCCCATTCGATGTCTTTGCCAATTCCATTGCCAAGAAGACCCAATCCACCCTCTCGATAATCGAGATGCCCATTTTTTTCTCCAGCCATCAGGAGCATTATCTCGAATTAATGCCAAATCAGGCATTACAGAAACCCACAATAGAACAATACCTAAAACTATCAAAGTAATAATTGATACTGTAGTCCAAATATGACCTGAAAATTTAATTAAAAAAGGAAACCACCAATCTCCTTTAGCTTCCCAATAAAACACCAAAGATCTTCTGCCATTATCTAAGCTTGGCATCACCCATAATAATGGTAAAAAAACAATAAGATTAACAGTCCCTATGAGTGTCCAAATTTCGGCAACCCGTGAAATGGACCTTCTCCAATGAGCATTCGCAATTCTTGGTCCTATTGCCACCATTGGAGCTCCAGCAGAAGTGGTCATCAAAAATGAAAATAAAGCAGCATAATAACCAAAATCTCCAGGATCTTTAGTAGCAAATATTTTCCAAAAATATCCTAAAAGACCTATTCCAAATAACACTCCAAAAATCACGGAAATTTGCCAAAACCTTTGACTTCCTGTGTCATTATAAATACCCAAAAACTTATCAGATAACTCTTTTCGACTTTCTAAAGAATTATCTGTTTGGACAAAAGGTTGTCCAGGATATTTGTCATCAAATGTTCTAGTGGCCATGATGCCCCTCAGCTGATTCATCAACTTGTTTCAAATAAATTACATTAGGACTAGTTCCTAAGTTTTCAAGCAAACCAAAAGCCCTACCACCTTCCTGCATTTCTTTATTCTTAATTTGATTAATTTGACTATCGGGATCATTCCAATCACCAAAAATTAATCCATTAGTTGCACAGGAATTTACACAAGCTGGATTTAAGGCTCTATCACCATCTTCTAATTCGACTGAGTCACGATCAGCTAATCTAGTGGCTCGACGAATTCTTTGAACACAAAATGTGCATTTTTCCATAATCCCACGACTTCTTACTGTTACATCGGGATTCAATTGATTTTTTAAACTTTCAGGCCATTCAGGCTCCCAAAAATTAAAAAATCTTACATGGTAAGGACATCCGTTAGCACAAAACCTTGTACCAACACACCTGTTATATACCTGAACATTTAAGCCTTCGTTATTATGGTAGGTAGCATAAACTGGGCAAACTGGCTCACAAGGAGCATTCCCACAATGTTGGCAAATAATTGGTATAAATCTTGCTTTAACATTAGGGAATTCACCTTCCCAATACCTTTCAATTCTAATCCATTGAATAGCTCGCCTCTGATTAAAATGAGCCTCCAAATTAATGGGAATATTATTTTCTGACTGGCATGCAATCACACAAGCATTACAACCAGTACACCTATCAATGTCTATAACCATTCCCCATTTGTGAGACTCTTGTGCCATTTTTATCTCCTAATGACCCTTGCTTGATTTGCCATTCGTAATTTCAACAACATGATTGTGTTCATCACGAGGAAAATCAGGTACAGAATTTTCTAGTTTTGGTAATCGTATATTTTCTCCGGAAGCAGTAATATTTACTTTAGTTGAACTCCAAGCAAGAGCTCCGGTTTGAGAATCAAAATTTAAACCTAATACAGACAAAACATTTGATCCTCTGCCAGATGAATACCTACCACCGTCTCGATGACCTTGCCCCATCGGAACACCTAATATCCCAGGTGGAGTAGCAGGATTTGGCCAAGCCAAAGCTTTAATCATTAGTCCATTTGAAGACCTTATTTCAATGACATCCCCTTCAGAAATGTCCATAGATTCAGCTTCTTTATAATTCATTTCTACCCACGTTTCCCAAACCGCCGTAGAAAGAGGATCAGGTAAATTTTGCATCCAAGGAAGGTAAGCATATTTACCATCGTGAAATGCAGAAGAGTAAAATGGAATCAAGTGAAAACTACCATTACCATGAAATGAAGGTTCATCAATATCAACTAAACCACCAAAATCAAAAGAATGATTAGATTTGTAGTTATGATCCCACCAGCCACCTCTTGCAAGCAAAGCATTCCAAAAAGACTGAAATGACGAATACTTTGAACCGTTTATATCGCCTCGGTTTAATTCATATAATTCTCTAGCGGTGTTTTGTAACACATCTTTATATGTATCAGCACCTAATTCTAAGTCAACATTCATGACTTGAGCTGTAGTCATTAATACATCAGAAAAACCTTTAGTTCCTAGATTTTGCCCTCTAGACTCAAAATAAGGCCTAACAACGGGCTGTTGAAACCCTACTGTTTGATAGCCTGGACCAGCTAAAGGAACATCAGTACCCCAATCTTCTAAAAGTGAGTTTTGAGGCAAAATTAAATCAGCTATAGAAGTTGTATCATCCATCATGTTGCCAAAACTTACTATCATCGGGACATTAGAATAATTATTTTTAAATCCCATAGAATCCGGTAAGCCATAATACAGGTCAGCATCTTTAACTAACAAAAGCTCTATTTCTCCGGATTTAACCTCGTCAACAATTGCCATAAGTTCTTGGGATGAATTAGGCTGATTAGACTCCAATCCAGCAATAGGGGGTTCAGGATTAAATATAATTCCTCCAGATTTTCCTATATTGTTAACCGCTAAATTCAAAGAGTATATTGCAATTAAATTTTGTAAACCATTTGTGTGTGCAGAAGCAGAATCCCCACCAATAGCAAGAGGATGATCTGAATGAGAGAATTCTTCAGCAATATGCTGAATTGTTTCTACTGAAACACCGGATAGTGATGACACAAACTCAGGAGTATATTTTTCAAACTTATACAAATCAGATTGAGAAAAATGAGACGTATCAATTTCACCATGTGAAGCCATTTCATGCATGATAGACATGGCTACCATTCCTTCAGTTCCTGGATTTACATATACCCATTCATCAGCATTAGCAGCTGTAGTAGAAAATCTAGATTCAATATGAATCAATTTACCTCTATGATGATGCCCTTGCCTAAATTGACCATAACCACGGGAATACCGAGTAGGAGAAACCCAAGTATCCAAAAAATCACAACCAAAAGACAAAATTAAACTTGCATTGTCTATATCAAAATCTGGGATATTTTTTTGACCAAAAACATGATCGACTGCTTTTAATAGATTTGTATGTTCAACAGGCTCAAATGTAACTTGTCTAATTCCGGTTGAAGAAACAAATTTATCTAGAACTAATTTTTCATTACCATTCACTATATCAGTAAGCATTACTGCCTTGTTTGTATCGGATAAATTATCAAAAACAGAAGCTAATCTTGCTATAGCGTCCTCCCAACTAATTTCCCTAAATTCTCCAGAACCTCTTGTACCAGTTCTTACTAATGGAGAACTAATCCTGTCTGGATGATATAGAGCTTGGAGCATAGCCTCGGCTTGAGCACTATGAGCACCCCTGTTAAGTGGATGGTCAGTATTACCTTCGACTTTCTTCGCCCTACCTTCCATGATTCTTACGACTATACCCTGAGAACTCAACCCATCTTGAAAAGTGGTTGCGTACCAATTATCAAGTCCAGTAACCAAATCTTCTGGCATCTCAACAGACGAATCTATCAAGAGTTCTTTTTCTGGAATACCACACGCCTGAAACAGAACAGCTGCTCCAGCTGATCCGCCCATAAGTGTTAAAAATTGTCTTCTTGTAAGTGGCATTTTAATCCTTATTCTAATAGTGACATGTAGCACAGTCAGTTGGGGCATTATGTTGCTTATGACAATCTACACAATGACCCATTTTTAATGGTTCTACTTGCTTAACTCTTCCATCCTCAGTCCCGTGAACTTCTTCCATGTTAGCCACATCTCCATGACATTTTGAACAAACTGCACTAGCTTCAACACCTTCTTTCTCACTAAAGTATCTAATGTGAGCCTCATGAACAAAATGTACGTGGTCGGGAACCCTATGAACTCTAATCCAATGAATTGACCTATCATCTTCATACAAAGAACGCATTTTTGTAATGCCATCAAGACCGTCTCCAACTGCACTATGACAAGTCATACACAATCCAGTAGTAGGTACGTGAGCAGCAGCTTCTTTGTCTACACCTCGGTGACAAAAAGTACAATCCATCCCTAACTCTTCAACGTGCTTCTTATGAGGAAATACAATTGGTTGTTCTGGTCCCTCATTAGCAAAAATAATAGGCTGACCATTCATCCAAGCCGTTAAAACAAAAGTCAAAACAATCACAATGCCAGAAAAAACTAGCAAGCCAAAAAAGCCTGCAATACTAAGCAAAACCATTTGCTTTTTTGAAGGCTTTAATCTTTTAAATTCAAAATCACCGGGTAACAAATATTTTTCCTTAAATCCACCAATCAGGGTAGATAATATTTAAGACATCAATAGCAACTGTCAATGAGCGTATAAAAAAATAAAAAGCTGCAGCTAAAAGAACAAATCCAAACCCATAAATAGGTATCCTTATCTTATTAAATACCGGAGGTAATTCGTGAGCTTTGACATGTGACGGTATCACATTATGGGTTAGTACAGTATTAAGAGCGAACAGAATCATAAACAACACAAAAAAACAGAAGTTGTCTACTACTATATTTAACTGCACCCAATACTCTTGGGTAATGTATAAAGGATCTATTTCCAATCTGTACCTTATCCTTATAGATGAATTATTCGAAACATCAACATAATTCTACTACAATTGCTTCTCTCAACGGTTGAAAATTATCACATTCGAATTTTTGAGTGTCAAGCACAAAAAATCAATAGAAAATATATAGAAATTGAATTAAATATAATTGATATTTAAACTAATTGAATATTTAAAAACATATAGGCGTAATTTATGCAGTATCTGAACGATCTTAAGCAACATGAGGTCAAAAAAGAATCTTTATTAGCTATTGGAGTATTCGACGGCGTTCATCTAGGACACCAACACTTGTTTAATCACCTTATTAACACTGCAAAAGACCACCAGCTATTATCAGGAGTTTTAACTTTCAAAAACCATCCTGCTACAGTATTAAATTCAAATTTTAAGCCTCAATTAATTACATCTCCCGTGGAAAAAATCAAATTAATCGAATCTACGGGTATTGATTTTGTTGTACCGATTACTTTTGATAAATCTTTAGCTAATCTTAGTGCGAAATCATTCATCGAACTAATCCAAAAACATTTAAGTATGAAAGGAATCTCAGTTGGACCGGATTTTCATATGGGAGCAAATCGAGAGGCAGATGTTTCTAAATTACAAAATATGGGATTAAAAATGGGATTTTTTGTCAATATCCCAACATTGTATGAAAAAACTGAAATTCCTGTTAGAAGTACTTCTGTTAGAAATTCACTGATGTCAGGAAATGTTAAATTAGCTAACTCAATACTTGGAAGAAACTTCTCACTATCCGGAAGGATTGTAAAAGGATTTCAAAGAGGAAAAGAATTAGGCTTTCCCACAGCAAACCTTTCATTTGATGAAAATCAATTAATTCCTGAAAATGGAATTTATGCTACAAAAGTGTACTTAAAAAACATTACATATAACGGAGCTACAAGCATAGGAACTAACCCGACGTTTCAAAATCAACACAAAACTATAGAAACGTTCATAATAAACTTTAATCGAGATATTTATGGTGAGTCCATTAAACTAGAGTTTATTGATAAAATTAGAGACGAACAAAGTTTCAAATCTGTTGAAAGTTTAATCATCCAAATGAAGGAAGATGTGCAAAAAATTCAACAAATACTGAAAAACATCAAATAGGAAAAATTTATGCCACTACATGAAACTCAAGACATACTGAAAAGAGGTGTTGAAGAAATCATTGTTGAAGATGAATTTCTTAAAAGTTTCAATAAAAAGTCTCCATTGAGATTAAAAATGGGATTTGACCCTAGTGCTCCTGATATTCATTTAGGTCACGCTGTAGGACTTAGAAAACTACGGCAACTTCAAGAATTAGGGCATAAAGTAGTTCTAATTGTGGGTGACTGGACAGCTCAAATAGGCGACCCCAGTGGCAGATCTCAGACAAGAAAAATGCTAACCCCCCAAGAAGTGAACTCTAATGCTCAAACTTACTTAGAGCAGTTTTTTAAAATTGTTGATAAAGATAGAACAGAAATCAGATGGCAAAGTGAATGGTTTGGTGATTTTAATTTAACAAATGTCATAGAATTAACTAGCAACTTTACAGTAGCTCAAATTTTAGCTAGAGACGATTTTTCTAAAAGATTTAAAGGAAATCACCCAATATCTATCACTGAATTACTATACCCATTACTTCAAGCATACGATTCATTGGCAATTGATTCACAAGTAGAATTTGGTGGTACTGATCAAAAATTCAACCTATTGCTAGCAAGAGAATTACAACAAATACATAATAAAAATCCACAACATTGCTTTATCATGCCTTTATTACCTGGCACAGATGGAATTCAAAAAATGAGCAAAAGCCTAGGTAATTACGTAGGAATTAACGAAAGTCCCAATGAAATTTTTGGGAAAATCATGTCAATCCCAGACTCATTAATTTCTTCTTACTACTATTGGTTAACAGACATACCTACACAACAAATTGAAGAAATTGAAAAAGATTTAGCTAATCAATCAACAAATCCAATCAATTTCAAAAAAAATGTAGCATTGGAAATAGTTTCAAATTTCTACTCATCTGAAGAATCAGAATCTGCTCAATTATTTTTTGAAAGAACCGTACAAGAAGGAGAAATTCCTAATGATATTCCTGAATATACACTTAAACCTAATTCTCAAAATAACTTAAGTAATATTTTAGTTGAAACAGGAATTTGCCAATCATCTGGAGAAGCAAAACGATTAATTTCTCAAGGTGCAATAAAACTAGAAAACTCTGCAATATCCTCAAACATCAAAGAAGAATCACTTAAAACTGGAATCTTAAAAGCTGGACGAAGGAAGTATTTAAGATTTGTATAAATCTCCTTTATCATTACTAATTTGAATGATAAAATTTAAGATCCAAAGTTATATTCGATTAAGACTATGGTGAGAAATGAAAGATACTAATTTAAGAATCCCCGGACCAGTTCCATTACCTCAAGAAACGTTAGATTTGATGTCAAGACAAATGATCAATCACAGAGGTCCTGAGTATGCTGACATGATAGATCAAATGACTAAAAATCTCCAAACTGTTTTAATGACAAAATCAGATGTTTATTTCGTTACTGCTTCAGGTACAGGAGGCATGGAAACAGCCATAGTAAACACAACATCTCCTGGAGATAAAGTGTTATCAATTTCTATAGGGTGGTTTGGGGAAAGATTTGCAGAAATTTCCGAAGCTTACGGTTGTGAAACTATAAAAATTTCATTTGAATATGGAGAGTATGCTGATCCAAAAATAATCAAAGATTATCTAAAAAAAAATAATGATATTAGAGCCGTATTAATTACTCACAACGAAAGTTCCACAGGTGTTAGAAATCCCCTTAAAGAACTTTGTGAAATTATCAAAACTCACTCAGACGCTTTGATTTTAGTGGATGCGGTATCTTCAGCTGCTGGATCAATAATTTCTACAGATGCATGGGGAATTGATGTTGTAGCAACTGCATCACAAAAGTCTTGGATTGCTCCTCCAGGAATAGCAATGGTTTCATTTTCTGACAAAGCGTGGAAAGCGTACGATAAATCAAAATGTCCTAAATACTATTATGATATGGATCAATATAGAGAATATCTCAAAATTGGCCAACCACCTTTCACTCCGTCGCTTACCACTATGTACACACTTCACGAATCTTTAAAAAACATGGTCAATGAAGGCATAGAAAGTGTTTTTGAGAGGCATTCTAAAATTGCTCAATTTACTAGAGACCTCGCTAAAAACATAGGATTAGATATTTTACCTGAAGAAAACTATGCATCAGACACAGTTACAGCTATCAAACTCCCCAAAAACGTGGATGGCAAAATGATAGTGAATCAAGTAGAAAAAAATTACAATATCATTCTCGGCGGTGGCCAACAAAAACTAGCTGGAAAAATAATCCGAGTAGGTCATATGGGATGGATCAACCAAGAAGATATTGAAAAGGCAATCTTTGCTCTTAAAGAAACCCTAGATACTTTATAAATTAGTTAGTAATTGAAGCAGGAGCAGAATTCAACAAATTAGTTAATTCTTCCCCTTCCACAGATTCGTGCTCAACTAAATACTTAGCTAGAGCAGACAGTTTACCTAAATTTTCATTTAATAAACTTTTTGCTACTTCATAAGCAGTTTGTACCAAACTATGAACTTCGTCATCTATAGTTTCTGCAATTGTGTCACTGTAATCTCTTTGCTCAGAAATTTCTCGTCCTAAGAAAACCAATTCTTCTCTTTTTCCAAAAGTTCTAGGACCTAATTTTTTACTCATTCCAAGCCTAGTAATCATGGCTCTAGCAATATTTGTAGCTTGTTCTAAATCATTTCCTGCACCAGTAGTTACCTCATAAAACATAATTTCCTCAGCTACTCTTCCACCTAAAGCAGCAGCTAAACGTGCTTCAAGCTGATTTTGAGTAACCAAACTAGTTTCTTCTTCAGGTAAAAATCTAGTGTGCCCACCCGTTTGACCTCTTGCAACAATTGTGACTTTAAATGGTGGATCCGCATATGGTAAAAGATGAGCAACTAATGCATGACCTGCTTCATGATATGCAACCATTTGTTTTTCTTTTTCAGTAATATTTTTATTCTTTTTTTCTGGACCAGCTATAACTCTATCTATAGACTCAGCTATTTCTTCGTATACAATTTTTTTCTTGTCCCTTCTTGCAGACAATATAGCTGCTTCATTAAGTAAATTCATCAAGTCAGCTCCACTAAACCCAGAGGTTTGTTTAGCTACAGCTTCCAAATCAATATCTTCATCAATTGGTTTGCCTTTAGCATGAACGCTCAAAATCTGCTGTCTACCTTTAACGTCAGGATTATCTAACGTGACTCGCCTATCAAATCTACCAGGCCTTAATAAAGCTGGATCTAAAATATCAGGACGATTTGTTGAGGCCAAAACTATCACATTTGCTCCAGTATCAAATCCATCCATTTCAACTAGAATCTGGTTAAGAGTCTGTTCTCGTTCGTCATGACCTCCCCCTAAACCAGCACCTCTCTGTCTTCCAACGGCATCAATTTCATCAATAAATACTATACAAGGAGAATTTTTCTTGGCTTGATCAAATAAATCTCTAACTCTAGAAGCCCCAACCCCTACAAACATTTCAACAAATTCTGATCCACTAATAGAAAAAAATGGCACTCCTGCTTCACCTGCTACAGCTCTAGCCATTAAAGTTTTACCCACGCCCGGAGGCCCCATTAAAAGAACTCCTCGAGGAATTTTAGCGCCTAATTCAATAAATTTTTGTGGTGATTTCAAAAATTCTACAACTTCTTGTAATTCTTCTTTTGCTTCATCAACCCCAGCCACATCAGAAAAACTTACTTCAGGGTTGTCACTGTCATATTTTTTCGCTTTCGATTTACCAAAACTAAAAGTTTGACTAGAATTTCCTTGAGCTTGTCTCATCATAAATATTAATAATCCACCAAAAAATAGGATTGGGAGTAAATTAAAAAGTATTCCAAGGAAACTCCCAAAACCACTATTACCTCTTACAGATATATCTACAGAAGTTGAACCTGAATCATTCAATTGTTCGACAATACTAGAACCTGGTTCTTTTCTAGACGTGTAATTTTGTCCATCAAATCCTTCAGCTGACAAATTATCACCACTTACATCAATGGATTTTAATTTCCCAGAATTTGCCAAGGAAATCATTTGACTCACAGGAATTTCTGAAGAAGCAGAAAAAGATGGACTAAATACTGTTACAAATACTGCAAGCATTCCTACAGCAATTAACATGTAAACAAATATTCCTTTAAATGATCCCAACTTCATATTTTCTCCATAAAACTTTATTATCTGGACCTTTTATTTTACAGTAGTTGATCTTTAGGGGTAAAGTTTAATTTGATTTAAATCAGTTTGCTATACTTATATAAATTTTATTTAAGATATTCAAATGACTTCACTACAACATAATTTTGATGACAGTACAGCTAACAAAGTCACAGCAATACTTTCTCAAGAAAATATTAATAGTTTCATTATTCAATCAAACGAAGATGTCACACAATTCTCAAGTAATAATTTCGAATCTAATTACGATGTAATCATCGTTGACACTTTTTCAATCTCTTATAATGATTTTCAAAAAATTGTCATACAATCAAATAGTAAGGAGATACCTTCTTTAGCAATAATATCTCCTGAATCTCTTTTAATGTTAAAGGATTCTGAAATTTCTGATTTCATTACTACTCCCATCAAATTATCTGAACTAATTACTAGGTGCCAAAGAATTACAAAACGTACTAATAACGTATCTACAGAAAAACTAATCAAATTTGGGGATTTATTAATTAATCCTGATAATTATGAAGTGAAAATCAAAGGAAATAGAGTTAACTTAAGATTCAAAGAATACGAATTACTTTTATTATTAGCATCTAATCCCGGAAGAGTTTACGATAGAGCTTCTTTATTGAATCAGATTTGGGGATACGATTATTTCGGTGGAACTAGAACTGTAGATGTTCATATCAGAAGATTAAGAAGCAAAATAGAAGTTCTTCCAGATACAGAATACATTGAAACCATTTGGAACGTTGGATACAGATTTACAGAAAAAACAGAATAAATACTGATGAGTAAAATCATAACTAAGTTTTATGGTCAGCTAAATTATGAAAAAGCGATGACCATTCAAAATTCTTTGGTAAATTCGGCTAAACAAAAAGGCGAATATTATTTAATGATATTAGAACATCCAGACACTATTTCTATGGGTGTTAGAAGTAAAACTTCAGAAATCCTAATAGGTCCAGAAAAAATTTCTGAATTAAAAATATCAATCCAGCATTCGGACAGAGGTGGTCAAACAACATTTCATAGCCCCGGCCAACTGATAGCTTACCCAATAGTTGACTTAAAAAAAATTAACATTCAACCTAAGGATTACGTTGCAAAATTACAACTTTCTATGATTCAAACTTTGAAGCAATTTGGAATTAATGCAAAATCTCAAGAAATGCCAATCGGAATATGGGTAAAAACTAAAAAAATTGCCTCTATTGGAGTGCGAATCAGACAAGGAATCACCTCACATGGAATTGCTCTAAACGTAAATAATGATTTAGAAAAATTTCAGCACATTATTAGTTGTGGAATAAAAAATCACATCCCAACTTCTATATCAAATGAAACTAATCAAATCTATTCAATGGATGAAGTTGCAACCTTGTTCGCAGAAAATTTTTCAAAAACATTTGATTTAAACTAATAAGTTTATGATTTAAGACTTTCTCTAAAATCATCTCTGCTAGAAGATCCAGTCACTAAAAATAAAACCCGTTCAGCAATATTTGTTGCTCTATCCGCAGACCTTTCTAAGTCATGAGCTACCCATAAAAGATATGTAGCTCTCTGAATAGTAGCTGGATCAGCCATCATATAAGTTAAAAGTTCACGGTAAACTTGATTATAAGTGTCATCAATTTCATCATCTAAATCACATACATCAAGAGCAGTATGTGGATCTCTTTTCACAAAACTATCGATACTTAAACGTAACATTTTTGTAGCATTTTCTGCCATTCTAGGAATATCAATTAGAGGTTTTAAAGGTGACATGTCACCCATTAAAACACTAATTTTACCAATCCCTTCAGCATAATCACCAATTCGCTCCAATTCAATTGCTATCATCATTACTGAAACAATAATTCTTAAGTCTCCGGCAACTGGGGACTGGAGAGCAATTAACTGAATACATTTTTCTTCAATTTCAGCTTGCTTAGAATCTATCAAATCATCATCATCAATAACTTGCTGTGAGGAAGTGACATCTCTATTTTTTAAGGCTTGGATAGATTTAAGTATTGAATGCTCAACCATACTTGAGAGTTCCAAAATTTCATCTTGAATTAAATTTAAATTATTTTCAAAGTCAGCCCTTAACATTTTTATACCTCCCTTTATTCTTCTTAAAGCCTTAAAAAAAATTGAAGTTGAACTTTACCATAAATAAATTAGCTAAATCTTCCAGTGATATATTCTTCTGTTCTTGTATTAGATGGGTTACTAAATATTTTCTGAGTATCATCATGTTCTACAAGATATCCTGACCTGTTCTCTCCAACCATAAAAAAAGCAGTCTCATCAGAAACACGAGCTGCTTGTTGCATATTATGGGTAACAATAACAATAGTAACGTGATCTTTGAGCTGTTTAATTAATTCTTCAATAGCTAAGGTTGCTATAGGATCTAAAGCAGAAGCAGGCTCATCCATCAACAATACTGCAGGCTCAACCGCTAAAGCTCTTGCAATACATAAACGTTGTTGCTGGCCTCCTGAAAGAGTAAAAGCACTGTTATTTAACCTGTCTTTAACTTCATCCCAAAGTGCGGCTTGGTTTAAAGCTCTTTCAACCGCCTCATCATAGTTTCCTTTAAAACCATTTACTTTCAAACCCCAGGCTATATTCTGGTATATAGATTTTGGGAATGGATTTGGTTTTTGAAAAACCATTCCAATCCTTGATCTGATTTCAGTAGCATCAATTTCACCACCGTACAAATCTACGCCTTCAAACATTACTTTACCTTGAACAGAAGCGCCGACTATCAAATCATTCATTCTATTGAGACATCTCAAAAATGTACTTTTACCACATCCAGAAGGACCAATTAATGCAGTAATAGAATTCTGGTTAATATCTATATCAACATCTTTAACGGCATTAAATTCACCATAATAAACATTTAGTTTTTGTGCACTTAAAATAACTTGTTGACCTATTTCTGAAGTCATTAAATTACTCCTCTGATCTTTTTTGATACTTGTTTCTCAAGAAAACTGCGATAGCATTCATACTCAAAAGTAGAACTAACATAACTATTATTCCCGCAGCTGCCAAACCTCGGAATTCATCTTGTGGTCGTGATACCCAGTTATAAATTTGAATAGGTAAGACTGTAAATCTATCCATAGGATGACTTGGAATAAAAGTCAGATAAACCAAAGCACTAATCGCAATTACTGGAGCAGCTTCACCAATTGCTCTAGACATAGCCAATATAGTTCCAGTCAAAATACCTGGAATTGCTGAAGGTAAAACAACACCTTTTATTACTTGCCACTGGTCAGCCCCCATAGCATAAGCACCTTCTCTATAAGAGTTGGGAACTGCTCTAATTGCTTCTCTAGAAGCCAGTATCACTATCGGAAGCACTAATAGAGACAATGTCATGGCACCCGCCAAAACACTTCTACCTAAAAATTCGTCAGATGTCCCAATATAATAAACAAACAAAGACAACCCCAATAACCCATATACGATAGAAGGAACTCCAGCCAAATTGGCAACATTAATCTCAATAATTCGAGTAAACAAATTTCTAGGCGCATACTCTTCAAGATAAATTGCCGCACAAACTCCTATTGGAACAGTAATTAACGCAGTCATAAACATTAACCAAACTGTACCCATTAAAGCAGAAAACAAACCAGCTTCTGCTGGTTTTCTTGAAGGATAATCAAATATGAAATGCCAACTCATCCAAGGCAAGCCACCTGTCAAAACATCAATAATCAACACAATCAATCCCACTATTCCAACTAATACAGATAACAAAAAAAGTACATAAACAATATTTCCAATTATGACTCTTGAACGCCTATTGGGATTGATAGAATTATGTGAATTACTGGACATTTTTAATATTCCTCTCTAAATCGCGTAACAATCCAAAATCCCAAAAGATTCATGAATAATGTCAAAGCAAACAAGACTAAAGCAACAGCAAATATAGTGTTGTATTCAAGTGATCCTACAGGAGCTTCACCTAATGCCAATTGAACAATATAAGCTGTCATAGTCTGAATGCTTTCTGTAGGATCAAAAGTCAATTTAGGTGTTGCACCGGCTGCAATTGTCACTAGCATGGTTTCACCAATGGCTCTGGATATAGCAATGATAAACGCTGCAATAATTCCAGATAGCGCAGCTGGAACCACTATACGTAAACTTACTTCATATCTTGTTGCCCCAAGTGCATATGCCCCCTCTCGCAAACTTCTGGGAACAGATATCATCGCATCCTCACTAAGTGAGGAAACCATAGGAATGATCATAACTCCCATAACTATCCCAGCACTAAGAGCATTGAAAATTATTAAATCGGGCAAAAATACTTGTAGAAGTGGGGTCACAAAAGTAAGAGCAAAATAACCATAAACAACTGTAGGAATTCCCGCCAACACTTCCAAAATAGGCTTAATTATTCTTCTAAGCCAATCCGGAGCGTATTCAGAAAGAAAAATTGCTGTCGACAATCCTATAGGGATAGCAACCATAGCAGCAATAACTGTAACCAACAAAGTACCTGAAACTAAAGGAAGTACTCCATACGACCTAGGTTTTAAAATAGGTGTCCATCTAGTTCCAGTAAGAAATTCAATTATAGAAATTTCTTTAAAAAACTCATATGCCTGGTAACTAAGTGTTAACAAAATAGCCAGCGTAGTAAGAATAGATAGGCTAGCGCAAGCTAAGAAAATGTATTTTACTATTGAGCCCTCTAAACTTGAGCCTCTAGATCTTTTGGTAAATGAAGATTGATCTTCAATCATGTTTTCTCTCAGTAGATAAATTAGAAATAACTACAACATGAATTTTGATGATTTTCAATAGAAATATATTAATAACAGATTAATGTATTAATCTAAAATATCATTAATTAGTTCATCGACTTTTGTGTGAATTTGATCCCGGATATTTCTAGTTAATTCTATCGATAGTCCCTTGGGATCATCGATACCCCAATCATCAATGTCATTTCTCAAATGTAAAGGGCATTCATCTTGGTCAATATCACAACCCATAGTAATTAACTTGTCTGCAGAATCGTAATCAGATTGTGTAACAATTTTAGGAATTGAATCAGAAATATTGATCCCTATCTCATTCATTACTGAAACCACATTAGGATGAATCTGGTCAATTGGACCAGTTCCAGCAGAATCAGATATAAACCTTAAACCCTTATTAGCAACCAATACATTAAAAAGGGCAGAAGCCATTTGGCTTCTGCCCGCATTATGAACACATAGAAATAAAACTTTATAAACCACTTTAAAAATCCTCTGTGTAGCCATAAAACTGATCACTAGTGAAAGGAGGAGAGAGAAAACCTTTCACTAGTAAATCAACCTATTTCATCAAAAGTGCCCTGTTATTGTTATAAACATCTGCACTAGAAGTTACATATCCAACTTCGTTAGTTAATTCTGGACCTACCTCCATATAGTAATCAACAAAAACTTTTACTTCTGGCCTAGTTTGATATGCTGACTTATTAACATAAATGAACAAGGGTCGTGATAATGGAGTGTATTCACCTGAAGGAATAGTTTCTTTGCTAGGTTTTACGCATCCGTCACCATTATCAACACCAAGTAATTTCAACTTTTCAACGTTCTCAACATAGTAAGCATAACCAAAATAACCTAGCGAACCATTAGAACCTGAAATTCCTGATACTAGTACGTTATCATCTGCACTAGCGGTGTAATCTGCTCTTGAAGCTTGAGCTTCACCATTAATTTCTTCAGTAAAGTAGTCAAATGTTCCGGAGTCAGTATCAGGTCCAAAAAGATTCATCTTTTGATCAGGAAAATCAGATCTGACTTGATTCCAGTTAGTTACAGTAGATCCTGGTTCCCAAATTTGCTTAAGTTCTCCGACTGTTAAACAATCTATCCAATCCATATTAGGGTTAACCATTACTGATAAGCCATCAGTTCCAAGTCTCAATTCGTCATATGTAATGCCATTTTCTTCAGCAATACTAGACTCTTTAGGATTTTTTATAGGTCTTGAAGCATTTGAAATGTCTGTTTCACCCACAGTAAATCTTTTAAATCCTCCACCAGTTCCAGAAACACCAACATTAACCCGAACTTTTGGATAGAGCTTATTGAATTCTTCGGCTACAGCTTCAGAAATCGGGTAAACAGTTGATGAACCATCAATTTCTACAGTCCCTTCCATTT
>QCNV01000002.1 GCA_003213095.1 SAR202 cluster bacterium AG-426-M11
TATTTAATGAAATTAAAAATATTCAAACCACTTTTATTTATTTCAATATTTATTTTTGCAGTTTCATGTGCCTCACCAGAATCAAGCCCATTAAAATCAGCCCCAAATTTCAAATTCACTGACGA
This sequence comes from SAR202 cluster bacterium AG-426-M11, assembly GCA_003213095.1. Classification (GTDB taxonomy): domain Bacteria; phylum Chloroflexota; class Dehalococcoidia; order Lucifugimonadales; family UBA826; genus AG-426-M11. Next base: position 126 of record QCNV01000002.1, read on the forward strand.
AGAATCAGGGGAACTTGTTTTTTTGTCTGACTACGTGAGTAGATATGATCAAACAGTGATTTTGTTTTACAGGGGACATTTTTGAGGAATATGTCAAAAACAACTCGTGGAGTTGCAATATTCCTTGGATGAATTTAAAAAAGAAAATACTTCTTTATTAGCCATCAGTAAAGATACTTTTGAACAAGCTCAACTAGTTAAATTAATTACGCAAGCAGAGTATATGATCTTACCTGACCCAGAAGCCAATGTATTAAAAGACTACGGGGTATTCGATTTATTAGGTGATGGAGTAGCAGCACCTTCAGTTTTCATTATCAACTCGGATATGACAATTGATTGGAGTTACATTGCCAAAGACATCAGAGATCGACCTACTACAGATGAAATCTTAGAAAAAATTAATTAGCGAGTCTGGATAATCTCTATACGTGTATTGTTTGGAGCCTGTATAAATCCTAAATATTCTATAGGTCCTTCGGGTACAAAAATTGGACCTTCTAAAAGTTCTGCACCTAAAGATTCCAATCTCTCAATTTCGGCTTTAATATCCACAACATCAAATCCAATATGCTCTAAACCATAATGAGGCTCAGCATCACCTTGCCCTAATTTTTCATTAGTTCTTTCGCCAGAAATATTTACCACAATCCCATTACTAGTTTGGCATTTCACAAATCTGTCTCCAACAGGTCTGACAATATCACTAATAATAGTAAAATCAAAAGCCTCCACATACCATTCTGCAGTACCTCTAGGATCGGGGGATTTCAAATGTACATGATTCATTGCATACGCCATAACAATCTCCTATTAAATTTCTTCATCAACACCAAGATATCGTTCATCTTCTTCGTAAATTGTTTCCCAAAAAGTCATTTCTGCAGAATCATTAAACTTAGATTCAATTTCTTGTATTTCTACATATCGTCTTTTTTGTAAATCAGACCATTCTACATAATCTGATTCATCCCAATCACTAAGTAAAGTTTGTTTTTTTTGAACACTTATTTCTTTTATCTCACTCTCATCAATTTGATCAGAAGGCCTTTCATAGTTTTTTAATATATCAGTATGTTTTTCAAGTGCTTTTAAATATGCTGATTTATGATCTTCACTCCTCCATGATTGATATTTGATAGCAAACCGCACTTCTGAAGACATAAAACCGGTGACATACAACGATTTTTTATATTTTTCACAAATATTTAAAATGTCATCTTCAGAAGCTGTTTCATAACCCCACAACTTTACTTCCAAACATAATTTCAAAAATTCTGGAGAGTATTTATCAACACATTCTTGATCACTCATTATAATTAAAGCTCTAGAAGGTTCAACACCATAATTTTCCAAAAAATCTATTGACCAATCAATATCAGAAATCCCTAAAAAATTTGAATACTCATACTTCCATCCTCTACTAATTTGTTCTTCAGGCAAACATGGGAAGCCATGAGGGTACAAATCTTCTATTGCATGGATTTTTTCAACATCTAAAATAGCTTGAATTTTTAATCTAGTTCCCTTCCCTACCACTGAGTTATCTTCTATCCACCTCTTAGGTTTAAAAGATAATAACCGTTCAACAACTTTAAAAAGTGCAACATGATCTATTCGCAAATTGTGAGTTTCTATTAATTGAATCAAACGGGATGACGGACGAAAACTGTTCATTTAAAACCTAGTGTATCCCCCGTCAACAATAAATTCTTCCCCAGTTTGATATGAAGACGCGTCACTAGCCAAATATACTGCCAAGCCTGCAAAATCTTCAGGTTGTCCCCATCTTCTTGCTGGAACTCTTTTCATCACCCTATCTTCAAATTTTTCGTCACCTACTCTGGGTTCAGTCATAGCTGTCTGAATCCATCCGGGCACAATAGTGTTAGCTGTAATATGATACCTAGCTAACTCTACTGCTAAACCTCTAGTCATAGATAACATTGCACCTTTGGTAGCTGCATATGCTTCGCTTCTAGGAGCACCGTGAATAGCTGAAGTACTAGATGTTCCAATCAATCTTCCACCTTCACCTCTTTCTATCATATGTCTTGCAGCAGCACGAAAAGTATAAAATGTCCCGTCTAAATTAATACCCATCACTTTTTTCCAAAGATCTGTAGGGTATTCATGAAATGGGGCACCGCCACCAGCTCCTGCATTAGCAAAACAAGAGTCTACTTTACCAAAATGAGAAATTGTCTGAGAAAAAGATTCTTCAACTTGCTCCTCATCAGACACGTCACATTGGATAGCCAAGCATTGAACCCCAGTATCTTGAATTGTTTTTTGAGCAAACTTATTTTTTTCCAAATTTGTTCCCCAAATACAAATATCAGATCCAGCTTGAGCCATACCTAATGCCATACCCAAACCTATACCTCCATTACCACCAGTAATTAAAGAAACTTTTCCAGTCAAATCAAATGGGGTGAACGGCATTACTTACCTCCGTAATAAACTCAGATTCTAATCTAAAAGGAGTATAAACATAAATTCTTTAAAGTAAACTCAAAGAAATTTAAAAAATATATTCAAATTTTCCGATATTCTGTCACCTAAATCCTTTCACTAATAGCTTAATACGATTTAAACAAAAAAACATCTAGAAATTATTAATAAAATATTATTAATTGAGTAGTTTCACAACTTACTCAGGTTGAGCATCGCTAAATTTGCACAATTTGAGATTAGTATTATTTTTTATTTGCGAAGCTATGTAGAATGTAGCGAACATCAAATCAAACCAACAGAGTTTTTCTACTTACTAGTTCCAGGTAAAAACACTGTGAAAGGAATGCGCATAATATGGGAATGAAAGAAAAAACACCTACAACTCTAGAAGAATATCAAGAATATAAAGTTAAATTTAATAATTGGGGTAGATGGGGTGAACAAGATCAAAAAGGAACCTTAAATCTAATAACTAACGAAAAAATAACTGAAGCTAGAGACTTAATCAAAACAGGCACAACAATTTCATGTTCAAATCCACTAGCTACTGCTCAAATCATCCCTGACACTTTAAGGAATTCAAAACCTGCAACTCATCTAATGGATGTCACGACAAAAGGATCGGGCGATTACATTGGAGTTTCTTATCATGGATTCGTAAATACACACATAGACTCCTTATGTCATGTATTCACTGACGATGTGTCAAATGGAGGTAAACTTTATAATGGATATGACCCCAAACTCATTACTTCTCGAGGAGCAGAAATCAATTCAATTGATAATTGGAAAGATGGAATAATTACTAGAGGGGTTTTGTATGATATTCCAAAATTAAGAAATCAAGAATTTGTTAATTTTGAAGAACCTATAGAAGGTTGGGATTTAGAAGCGTGGGCTAAAGAAAAAGGTATCACCCCTTTGCCAGGAGATGCGGTTCTAATCCGATCTGGATATGAACCATTTTGGAAAAGCCAACCAAATTTTCAATTTTCTTTCCCCCCCAATACTCCAGGAAACGGACCTTCCATAGTTGAATATTTATATGATACAAATGCTGCATTAATGGGATGGGACATGCAAGAATCAGGAAATTCTAAATACCCTTACCCCGCAAGAATTATCATTCATGAAATATTAATTCCTCATATGGGGATGCCAATACTAGATAATGCTAATTTTGAACAATTATCAGAACATTGTTCACAAAGCGGGGTGTATGAATTTTTCTTTATTATTTCTCCCCTCCTTATTAAGGGGGGAACAGGTTCTCCTGCAAATCCCATAGCGATTTTTTAAAACTGATGTAGAATATCGTGAAATAAACTTGGAGATAACTATGGGAAGCTTAGATGGAAGAATTGCTTTAGTCACTGGATCTAGTAGAGGAATAGGAGAATACGTAGCAAAACATTTAGCCTCAGCTGGAGCTAAAGTAGCTATTGCTGCTAGATCTGTAGAAGTTACAGATAAAAGATTACCTGGAACAATTCATAGCGTCTCTGAATCAATCAACAATTCTGGTGGAAAAGCAATTCCTGTTGTTATGAACATGAGAGATACGGAAAGTATCAAATCAGGAGTTGATCAAACAGTAGAAGAATTAGGTGGATTAGACATAATAGTCAACAATGCTGCGATTCTAGTCCCGGGATCATTAGATTCTGTTCAAGAAAGACATATAGATTTAATTTGGCAAATAGATTTAAAAGGTCCTCTAATCTTGATGAAACACTCATTACCTCATATTAGAAATGCTGGAGGTGGGGACATTATCAACGTATCATCAATTGCTGGGGTTTTCCCTGGTCCAGGCCCTTACGAACCATTAGAAAAAGGTCGAGAAGGAAGTTTTTATGGAATGGTTAAATCTGGATTAGAGAGATTTTCTCAAGGGCTTGCACGAGAAGTACAAGCTGATAACATCAAAGTAAATGTATTGTCTCCTCAAGGAAGAATTCGAACACCTGGAAATATCATGATGGAAAATGATCCGGAAAACCCTAATCTGAACTTTGAACCCGCTACTGAAATGGGCAAAGCTTCAGTATGGGTTTGTGAACAACCAACAAGTTACACAGGGCACATACTATTTGACCAAGACGTCTGCAATGCTCAAGGATTGTAAGATTAGTTGAAGAAGCCCCTTAAAATCTTACATACATCTGATACTCATTTGGGTGACCCATATGGCCACTCATCAAGTGAAAAATCATTCAAAAACGTTTTAGATGCCGTAGATTCAACTCAAGCTAATTTCCTACTTATCGTAGGCGACGTGTTTGATAATGAAAGAGTTTCTGATGAATGCTTACAATTTTTTATCAGTCAAGTTTCTCGAACAAACATTCCAATAATCATATTACCTGGAAATCACGATCTCATGCATTCAAAATCGGTTTATAAAAGATCAGTTTTCAGTGATAGCCCTAAAAACCTTTACATATTTAAAAACCCAGAGGGTGAAGAAATTCAATTCACAGCATATGGTATTTCGTTTTGGGGTAAGGCAATGCAAGAACATAGTCCAGAATTCCAACCTATGACTAACATTTCTTTTAAAAATACTGATTATTGGAAAGTTGCTTTAGCACATGGTCAGTTTGAAGACGAAAAAATAAATTCTGGAAGATCTTCTTTAATTTTCCCCAATCACATTGCAGAATCAGGTTGTGATTACGTAGCTCTAGGACATTGGGACAGTTTTACTAATGTAAGCCAAAAAAACATCCCAGCATATTACTCAGGATGTCCTACCAAATTATCTAATCAAAAAACGGGTATGGTTAGCATAATCACTATGGACCCTTCAGATGGAGTATCACATACAAGATTTGCTCTAAAATCTTAGATCTTCATAAATCTAAACTTTCATTCTGTTACAATCCAACTATAAAAAAACAGGATATTACATTGGAAAATTCCGAAATCAATTTAGACATAGAAAAAATTTCATCTTTATGTAAAAGACGAGGATTCATATTTCAAAGCAGTGAAATTTATGGTGGATTAGCAAGCACATGGGATTATGGTCCATTAGGTGTTGAACTCAAAAGAAATGTAAAAGATAACTGGTGGAACCAGATGGTTTGGGAAAGAGATGACATCATAGGGCTTGATTCATCTATTTTGATGCATCCAGACACTTGGAGAGCTAGTGGACATTTAGATAGTTTTACAGATCCTCTTATTGAATGTAAAGCTTGTAATAAACGTTATAGAGAAGATCACTTAGATTCCGATATTATTCTCAAAAAATCGTGTCCTGAACCTGACTGCAGTGGGGAACTAGGGGAAGCTAGAATGTTTCATCTAATGTTTAAAACTTTTATGGGTCCAGTGGAAGATGATGCTGCAATTGTATATTTGAGACCAGAAACTGCTCAAGGAATTTTCGTTAATTTCAATAATGTAGTCACTTCTAGTAGAAAAAAATTACCTTTTGGAATAGCGCAAATCGGAAAAGCTTTTAGAAATGAAATTACGACAGGAAATTTCATCTTCCGTACTCGAGAATTTGAAATGATGGAAATCGAATACTTTGTTAAGCCTGGAGAAGATGAAGAAATTCACCAAAAATGGTTAGAAGATTGTATGAAATGGTATGACTCCATAGGAATCAACTCCTCAAAACTTAGAATTAGAGAGCATGATAAAGATGAATTATCTCACTATGCAAAATCTACTTTTGATATTGAATACAAATTCCCTTGGGGATGGGGTGAAATTCAAGGAATAGCTAACAGGACTGATTTTGACCTAAAATCTCATTCTGAAATGAGTGGAGAAAAATTAACTTATTTTGATGAACAGAGCCAAGAACACATCATTCCATATGTAATTGAACCATCTTGTGGAGTAGATCGAACTGTAATGGCTCTATTAATAGATGCTTATTCTGAAGAAACTACTATTCAACCTAACGGAAAATCAGATACACGAGTACTACTAAAACTCAGTCCGAATATAGCACCTGTAAAAGTGGCTGTTTTGCCTTTAAGTAGAAATGAAAAATTAACTCCTTTAGCAAATAAAATTTATGATCAAGTTAGAAAATCTTCATTAATATCTGGACATGTCCAATTTGACGACTCTCAAAGTATAGGTAGAAGATATCGTCGACAAGATGAAATAGGCACTCCACTATGTGTAACAGTTGATTTTGATTCTTTGGAAGATAATATGGTGACAATAAGAGAAAGAGATTCCATGAATCAAACAAGAGTTCAAATTTCTAAATTACCAGAGATTATTTCTCAAAAATTATAAACCTCAAAGATGGATATTTATGAAAATACTTCACACTGCAGATATTCATATCGGAGTCGAAAATTACGGAAAAATCGATCCTGAAACACGAACATCTACTAGGCTATCTGATTTTCTGCGCAGTTTTGATGAAATAGTTTCTTTTGCTATACAAGAAACAGTTGACTTAGTCATTATCGCAGGTGACGCTTACAAAAGTCGAAACCCATCTCAAACCCATCAAAGAGAATTCGCAAAACGGATTTCAAAATTATCTACAAATAACATTCCAGTGTTTATTTTAATAGGGAATCATGATTCTCCAAACATTCCAGGTCCAGCAACTGCTTTAGAAATTTTCCCCACACTTGATGTAGAAAAAGTCACAATAGGCGACCAACTATCTAATTATGATATAAGTACAAAATCAGGTCCAATTCAAATAGTTTCAGTCCCTTGGATCAGAAAAGGGGATTTAAGTGATAGCAAAATTTCTACAACTCAAACTATAGAAGAAATTAATGAAGAAATTCAAAAAATAATTATTTACAGGATTTCAGAACTAGTCGACTCTTTAGATCCCAAATTACCAGCTATTTTGGTGGGTCATCTTTCTACTGAATCAGCAATTACAAGTTCAGAAAAATCTATGATGCTGAGCAAAGATTATTTAATTCCCACACAAAATCTTGCATTACCTAAATTAGACTATGTTGCGCTAGGACACATACACAGACATCAACAACTAAACCAAAACCCTCGAGTAGTATATTCAGGAAGTATAGAAAGAATAGATTTTGGAGAAGAGAATGACACTAAAGGATTTTGCTTATTAGAAATTGATCCTACAAAAAGTTGGGGACAAAGAGAAGTAGAATTCCAATTCATACCAGTCAACTCTAGAAAATTTAAAACTATTAAAGTTGAAATAGATAATCAAGATTTAGAGCCTACACAAACAATACTGGATGAAATTACCCGACATGAAATCAAGGATTCCATAATTCAATTAATAATCGAAATGTCTGCATCTCAATCTAAAAACGTATTTGATAATGAAATCAGAAAAGCATTATCAGAGGCATACTTAATTGCTGCAGTTAAAAGAAATATTCGCGCCGAAACTCAACCAAGACTCGACACAAATTTCTCAGACAATATTTCTCCGATTGAGGTATTGAAAGAATACTTAAACCATAGGGATTTAGATGATACAAAAAAGAATGCCATAATCGATAAAGGCTATGATTTAATTAATCAAATTAATGAAGAATCATGAAAAAATATTTTTTGTTTTTTGTATTAATTAATATTTTCATCACCACATTTTTTTCTTGCCACATATTGCCTGACCAAAAAAAAATAACAACGGAGGCATTCGACTTTAAAGAGACTCTAATGAACACAAATTTTTATTCTGAAAATGAATCATTTCAGCTTTCAGAAGAAATCAAAAATCATGACTTCACAATTTTAAATTTTTGGTTTCCATCATGTTCTCCATGTAGAGAAGAAATTCCTGATTTAAACAATTTTTATATCAAAAACAAAAACACAATTTCTATGCTAGGGATACAATTAATTGGTCTAGACTCAAAACGTGAAGGTGAAAAATTCTTAATTAAATACGGAGTTGAATACCCCTCTGTAGCAGATCTAGAAGGAGAACTCACTGTTAAATATTTAGTTAAAGTGTTTCCAACAACAATATTTATCAACAATGATGGCAAAATTGTTAAAACCTGGGAAGGCATCATCAATGAATCTAATATTCAAGAAATTTTAGACACCAACTCAGGAAATAAATAATGAATATTGTAAATATTTTTAACATAGCAGTAACTTGGGCTCACTTAATTTCAGCTACTGCATGGGTGGGAGGTAGTATTTTTTGGCTAATCGTTTTGACTCCCTCAATACAAAAAATCCCTTCTAATCATCAAACGGAAATACTCAGATCCATTTCTCATGAATTTAAATCTGTCGTGGATACGAGTATGTTCATTTTACTATTTACTGGAGCAATCCTAACATTCAACAAGATTACACCAGGTCATATTGGCTCACTATACGTTTTGATATTGGGAATAAAAATATTATTAGTAAGTTATTTATTCTATTTACTAAGGTCTCGCAGAAATAATTTGAAAACATCTCGATTTTTTGGAACAAAAAACACATCTAGAAATAAATTTGTAATTTTGACTAAAAAATCAAACATGATAGTACTCATAGGACTGATAGTTTATTTAATATCAAGCATACTAAGTTCTATATCCGAAGCATCCATCCATTTACCAATTTAATATCTTTATACATTTCATATACAGTTTTTTTAGTAACTGGATGTATTAATTCCGGAAGAAGATCAATTAAGGGTCTCAAAACAAATTCCCTATCAGAAATTCGAGGGTGGGGCAAGATTAAATTTGGTGTATTAAACACATAATTTCCCCACATCAAAACATCAATATCAATGGTCCTTGGAGCATTGAGAAAAGATTTGTTTTTACCAAGTTTTTTCTCTATTGAAGAAGTGCAATCAAAAAATTCCCATGGACTTAAATTTACTTCTAAAACACAAACGGCATTTACAAAGTTAGGTTGAATTTCAAAACCGTGAGGAAAAGTTTCGTAAAGTGGGGATATTTTGAAATTAGTCCCTAATTTAGATATCAAATCAGATGCAATAAATATATTTTGTTTTTTATCACCTATATTCGAGCCTAGCCCTAATATTGCTTGAGTCATGATTTTTTGAAACCATGCACCAAAGCATCAGTCATTTTTGCAACTCTTACCATATTTCTGACATCATGAACTCTAACTATATTGGCGCCATTATAAATTGAAACAGCTACAAGTGCTGATGTTCCTTCTAAGCGATCTTCTACTGGTAAATCTAAAATTTTTCCTATAGTAGATTTTCGAGAAGGACCAATTAATATTGGAGATTTCAGAAATTTATATTCACTCAATCTTCTAATAATTTCAAGATTATGATTAAGATTTTTTGCAAAACCAAAACCGGGATCTACTATAATCTTTGATCTTTCAACTCCATTATTTTCTGCAAAATCTATACTTTGTTTTAAATCATTTATGGTGTCAGTCACAACATCAGAATAAGTGTCAGACAAAGCATTATGCATAATAACCACACAAACATTATTATCAGCTATCACTTTGACCAATTTGGAATCTTTCTTCAAACCCCAAATATCATTAACAATAGTTGCTCCAGCTCTAATAGCTTCAATAGCAACCTCTGATTTACTTGTATCAATGCTAACGCAAACATCAGATTGACTTCTAATGCCTTCAATAACAGGAATAACTCTTTCTATTTCTTCTGAAACTGAAATTTCCTTAACATTTTTATAAAGATTTGGAGGGCGAGTTGATTCTCCTCCAACATCAATAATGTCAGCCCCATCTTTCACAAATTGAACGGCTTGAGAAATAGCAGAATCAAAATTTATCCCAAAACCATCCCCCGAAAATGAATCAGGCGTAACATTGATTATCCCCATAACAGAAGTTTTTGAGTACCATATACTTTTATCCATAAGGAAAGTATAAATCAACAAATACTAAAACATTAATATATTAGATATTTTCTACTATCTAGAAAATATAATTCAGATACAATGATTAGGTTGATTTTTAATACAACAAATTTTTAAATACAACACAGTTAGGTGGAACTAAATGAACCCCCAACCAACAGAAGATAAAAACAAAAAACTAATCGAAATTAAAGAAACCGCTAATTTAGGTGGTGGACAGAAAAGAATCGACTCTCAACATGCAAAAGGAAAATTCACTGCACGTGAACGAATTTCATTCCTTTTAGACGAAAATTCATTTGAAGAAACCGACTCTCTTGTTACTCATAGAAGTAATGAATTTGGATTAGAGGATCAAAAATTTTTTGGCGACGCTGTAGTTACAGGATATGGTTTGATTAATGGCAGATTAGTTTTTGTGTATGCTCAAGATTTCACTGTTCTAGGAGGATCGTTATCTGAAGCTGTTTCTGAAAAAATATGCAAAGTCATGGATTTAGCTGTTCAAAATGGCGCCCCAATAATCGGATTAATTGATTCTGGAGGTGCTAGAATTCAAGAGGGCATAGATAGCCTCTCAGGATATGCGAAAATCTTTCAAAGAAATGTTATAGCATCAGGTGTTGTTCCTCAAATTTCAGTGATGATGGGCCCAGCTGCAGGAGGAGCAACATATTCTCCAGCATTAACTGACTTTATTTTTATGGTAGAAGGTACCGGACAAATGTACATTACAGGACCAGATGTAATTAGGGCTGTAACTTCTGAAGAAATTTCTCACGAAGAATTGGGGGGATTCCAAATGCATACCCAATTAAGTGGAGTTGCGCATTTTAGTTTTGAAAAAGAAGAAATAACTCTTCAGAAAGTTCGTGAGTTACTTGAATATATTCCTCAAAACAATATGGAAGAACCTCAAGTCGATGAAAACGTAGAAATTCAAAGTTCAGAAATATTAAATCAAATTATTCCCGATAACCCCAATGAACCATACGATATGTTAACAGTTATCAATGAAATCATTGATGAAGAATCTCTTTTCCAGGTTCATGAAGATTTTGCAAAAAATATTATTGTAGGATTTTCTAGAATAGGAGGACAATCTGTTGGAATAGTAGCTCAACAACCTGAACATTTAGCTGGCTCATTAGATGTAAACGCCTCCATAAAAGCCGCAAGATTTGTTAGGTTTTGTGATGCATTCAACATACCATTAATTACATTTATTGACGTACCTGGTTTTCTACCTGGAGTTGAACAAGAAAAATTGGGGATTATACGACATGGCGCAAAATTAATTTTTGCCTATGCAGAAGCAACAGTTCCAAAGATCAGTATTCTTACTAGAAAGGCATATGGGGGCTCATACATAGTGATGAGCAGTAAAAATCTAAATGGAGATATTAATTTATCTTGGCCAACTGGAGAGATTGCAGTAATGGGTGCTGAAGGAGCAGTAAATATAATACATAAAAAATCTATTTCGGAATCTGAATCATCAGAAGATTTAAAAACCCAATTAATTAGTGAATACGAAGAAAAATTCATGAATCCATATGTTGCAGCAAGCAGAGGATTAATAGATGATGTAATTACACCATCAGAAACAAGAGTCAAAATTATCAAATCTTTAAAAATGTTGCAGAATAAAAGACAAAATTTTCCTCCTAAAAAACATGGAAGTATCCCATTATGAACTCCCCTAGAAATAAAGTGATTCCGAGTCACAAAACCTTGAACTCTTGGAAATTGCGAAAATTTTCAAATTCTGAAGAAAATGATTTAACTGCAAAAATGGGGTGGAAAAATATTAAATCATGTAATCAATTCAAAGTGAAACAGGAACTCAATCCAAATTATGTTGAAAATATATATAAAGAAATTTGCACCCCTGTATCAGGTAAATTGATTAAATTAAATATCAAAATAGGAGATGAAGTGATTTCAGGTCATCCTATTGCAATTTTAGATTCTATGAATATCGACCAAATCATTCCTGCAAATTGTACTGGCAGAGTTGAATCAATTTCTGTCAAACAAGGCGATTTGGTTGAAAAAGGAAAATCGATAGCTATAATCACATTACCTAATTAATTCACAGGAAGGTAATATGAGACAAAAAGTTACAGTAGTTGGTGCAGGAAATGTTGGCGCCACAACAGCTCAAAGAATTTTTGACAAAGGGTATGCAGACGTCACGTTAGTAGACATAGTAGAAGGGCTACCCCAAGGAAAGGCTTTAGACATATTAGAATCAGGTCCAATTTTAGGTTCTGACGCTAAAATTATCGGATCTAATACTTACGAAGAAACTGCAAATTCAGATGTGGTTGTTGTAACTTCCGGAATAGCCAGAAAACCTGGTATGAGTAGAGACGATCTTTTACTAACAAACATGAAAATTGTATCAAGTGTGGTAGAAGAGACTTCAAAATTTTCCCCTAACAGTATCCATATCATAGTGACTAATCCACTAGATGCAATGGCTCAACAAGCTTTAAAAATTTCAGGACATTCTCCTGAAAAAATCGTAGGAATGGCAGGAATTTTAGACACCTCAAGGTATCGTACATTTCTTGCGGAAGAATTAAATGTTTCTGTCGATTCTGTTGCTGCTTATGTTCTCGGGGGGCATGGAGACACCATGGTTCCGGTTGTAGAAAGCACAAATGTAGCTGGGACCCCAATATCTCAATTAATTGAACCAAAAAGATTAGAAGAAATTGTTCAAAGAGCTAGAGACGGTGGTGCAGAAATTGTCAATTTCCTAAAAACAGGTAGCGCTTACTATGCTCCATCTGCTTCCATTGTACAAATGGTAGAAGCTATACTTTTTGATAAAAAAGAGATTCTCCCTTGCACTGCATACCTAAATGGAGAATACGGAATCAACGGACTTTATGTTGGAGTGCCAGTTAAACTGGGCGCTGCAGGCGCAGAACAAATCATTGAATTAAAACTTAATGACGAAGAATTGTCTGCATTACAAAAGTCTGCTGATTCAGTAAAAGAATTAGTAGATATCATGCAAAAAGCATAAATAATGATAGTTTCAGTCATTGGAGAAAGTATCGCTACTCCCTTAAATGAGAAATACGCATATGAAGTTGGAAAATTGCTGGCAAAATCCAATTTAACTTTAGCTTGCGGAGGACTAGGAGGTGTTATGGAAGCTGCTTCTGAAGGCTGTAAAAAAGAGGGTGGGACTACAATAGGAATATTACCAGGATTAAATCCTTCAGAATCTAACCAATGGATTGACATTCCTATATGCACAGGTCTTGGATATGCTAGAAATGTTATTGTTGCAAGAACTGGCCTAGTTGTAATTGCTATTGGGGGAGCTTATGGGACTTTATCAGAAATAGCATATGCTTTAGCTGAAGATAAACCTGTAATAGGTCTAAACACTTGGGAAATAATGAAGAATAATTCATTTGATAACAAAATTACCAGAGCCAACAATGCACAAGATGCAGTTCAAAAAACATTAGAAAAAATTGCAGGCAAGGGATGAAATGGCAAAAATTCAACAAATTAACCCTAGAACTATACTAGACTCTAGAGGTAATCCCACTATAGAAGTGGATATATTTTTGACCGATGGTGAATCAGGGACTGCTTCTGCCCCTTCAGGAGCTAGTACAGGTAAATCTGAAGCACATGAGTTAAGAGACTTAGACAAAAATCACTTTCACGGGAAAGGCGTAAATAAAGCAATAGCTAATATTCAAAATGAAATTGCACCTTCTCTAATAGGAATGAACGCTGACGATCAACAAGCTATTGATGAATGTTTAATTTCTTTAGATGGGACTCAAAACAAATCAAGATTAGGTGCGAATTCGATTTTAGCTATTTCATTAGCAAATGCTATAGCAAATGCAAAATCAAAAAAAACAAGCTTATTCAAACTAATAAGTCATAACGAAAACTATTCTTTACCTGTTCCAATGTTAAATATTATTAACGGAGGAAAACACGCTAAAAATTCTACTGATATTCAAGAATTTATGATCATTCCAGCAGGTTTCGACACTTTTTTTGATGCATTAAAATCAGGATCTGAAATTTTCCACCATTTATCAAAATTATTATCTGAACAAAAACTTAACACATCAGTAGGAGACGAAGGAGGTTTTGCTCCTTCACTATCATCAAACGAACAAGCTTTAGAGTTGATTTTACAAGCTATTGAACTTGCTTCATACCAACCTGGTCAACAAGTTTTTATTGGAATCGATTCAGCAGCTTCTGAAATTTATGACAACCAAAGCTTTAAGTACAATTTTGACAATGAAAATAAAATATTATCTTCAGAAAACTTAATTCAACTATACAAAAAGTGGGTACAGAATTATCCATTAATAAGCATTGAAGATGGAATAGAAGAAGATTCATGGGACGATTGGAACAAATTGAATTCTCAAATTGGAGAAAACTGCCAATTAGTAGGAGACGATCTATTTACAACTAACCCCAATAGAATAGAAAGAGGAATAAGAGAAAAAAGCGCTAATTCAGTTTTAATTAAACCTAACCAAATTGGTACTCTTACAGAAACATTAAATGCTATAAAGATAGCAAAATCTGTCAATTGGGGGACAGTAATCAGCCATAGATCTGGAGAAACTGAAAGTTCTTTCATAGCTGACCTTGCAGTAGCAACAAACGCTGGACAAATAAAATCCGGGGCTCCTTCAAGAGGTGAAAGAACTGCAAAATACAACCAATTAATCAGAATAGAACAACAACTAGGACAAAAAGCCATTTTTTCAGGCACAACAATTTTTGAAAAATTCATCAAATGATCTAAGAGGACAAAAGTGACAGAAGTAACTAAATTAGGAATCAATGGCTTTGGTAGGATCGGAAGATTAATACTGAGAACTATCATAGAAGAAAGCTATCCAAATACTATCGTACATGCCATTAATGGGACCGCAGACCCTAAGACTAATGCACATATGTTCAAGTACGACTCTACCTATGGTGTTTTCAAGGGTGAAGTAGATTGGAGTGATGATGCAATTTTTGTTAATGGGCAAGAAATCAAATGTATTTCTGAAAAATCCCCAGCAGAGATTAATTGGGGAAATTTTGATGTAGACATAGTTTTAGAATGTACAGGAAAATTTACTAGTAAAGATCAAGCTATCGGTCACTTAAAAAATGGTGCTAAAAAAGTTATCATTTCTGCCCCAGGTAAAAAAGAAGATGTAACTATAGTAATGGGTGTCAATCATAATGATTATGATCCTTTAAACCACAATATCATCTCTAATGCATCATGTACTACAAACTGTGCTGCCCCATTAATGAAAGTCCTCCATGACAATTTTGGGGTTTCACAAGGAATGATGACTACTATCCATTCATACACAAATGATCAACAAGTTTTAGATAAAAGACACAAAGATTTACGTAGAGCTCGAGCAGCAGCTACAAACATCATACCAACAACTACTGGAGCAGCCAAATCTGTTGGAATTGTAATTCCTGACCTCACGGGCAAAGTACACGGAATGGCATTCAGAGTACCAACTCCTACTGTTTCAGTAGTAGATTTTGTCGCAACACTAGAAAACAAAGTATCAGTTGATTCAGTTAATCAAGCATATAAAGATGCTTCCAAAAATTATTTGTCTAACATTATAGAATTATCAATGGAACCATTAGTCAGTTCAGATTTTCGAGGAAGTTCAGTAAGTGCTGTGATAGATGGCTTATCTACAATCACTATTAATGACAATATGGTTAAAGTAGTTGGATGGTACGATAATGAATGGGGTTATTCATGCAGAACCATAGAATTAGCAAATTTTGTAGCTTCAAAGGGAATATAATGCTGTTGAGAGACATCTCACAGCAAGATATACTTAATGTATAAATAGATTTGTGGAGGGTATATGACTACAGATTCAGACCAAATGACGGGTACTTGGCAAGTAAAAACAGGCCTTGCTCAGATGTTAAAAGGAGGAGTGATTATGGATGTTGTCACTCCGGAACAAGCTGTAATTGCAGAAAATGCAGGAGCTGTAGCAGTGATGGCACTTGAAAGAGTTCCGTCAGATATCAGAAAAGCTGGTGGAGTAGCTCGGATGTCTGACCCTAAAATGATTGCCGAAATCATTGAATCTGTATCAATACCAGTTATGGCAAAGGCAAGAATTGGACACTTTGCTGAAGCACAGATTCTAGAAGCGTTAGGTGTTGATTATATAGATGAATCAGAAGTTTTAACCCCTGCTGATGAAAACAATCATATTAACAAACATGACTACAAAGTACCGTTTGTATGCGGTTCAAGAGACTTAGGTGAAGCTCTAAGAAGAATCGGTGAAGGCGCTGCGATGATTAGAACCAAAGGAGAAGCTGGTTCTGGAAACATAGTTGAAGCGGTCAGACATGCTAGAAAAGTCTTAGGCCAAATTAAACATATTCATGGCATGGAACCTGATGAATTGATGGCAACAGCTAGAGACTTGAAAGCTCCATTCGCTTTGGTTAAAAAAATTCATGAAACAGGTTCTTTACCAGTAGTAAACTTTGCAGCAGGAGGTATTTCAACCCCTGCAGACGCTGCACTAATGATGCAAATTGGGGTGGATGGAGTTTTTGTCGGTTCAGGCATATTCAAATCTGAAACTCCTGAAATTATGGCTGACGCAATTGTAAAAGCCACAACTCATTATCAAGATCCTGCGATCCTTGCTGAAATATCAAAGGGATTAGGATCAGCAATGAAAGGAATTGATTTACGAACCTTACCCGAATCTGAGCAACTTTCAAAACGAGGTTGGTAAATTTGCCAGTAATTGGAGTTTTAGCTCTTCAAGGTGATTTTGTTGAACATATAAATATGTTGGACACTTTAGAAGTTAATTCTAAAGAAATCAGAAGTAAAAATCAGTTTAAAAATATTGATGGCCTTATAATTCCTGGTGGTGAAAGCACCTCGATTATGCGTCTCATAGAAATATTTGACTTAAAAAACGAAATAATTTCCTGTTCTAAAAAAGGAATGCCGATTTGGGGAACTTGTGCTGGAATGATAATTGTTGCTCAAAACATTATTCACAATGAATCTCAAGATAAAGTACGTAAGTACGACCCATTAAATTTAATTGACATAGATGTAAATAGAAATGCTTTTGGCAGGCAAATAGATAGTTTCGAACATGACATTGATGTTGAAGGTCTTCATGACCCTTATCATTCTATTTTTATCAGAGCTCCTCAAGTATCTAGAGCAGGTAAAAATGTTGAAATATTAGCATCAATTAACAAAACTAAGCCTGTAATTCTAAAACAAGACAATATTTTAGTGAGTTCATTTCACCCAGAATTGACCAATGACAACAGAATTCATAATTTGTTTATGCAAATGGTTTTAAGGAGATAAAATCAGTGCCAGAAAATATAGAAACAAATATTGATGTGCTATTTGAGTCAATGCCTCCTAAAATCTCCAACATACTTATTCAAAAACAAAACATCAATGAGTTACTAGAGGTAGTTTTAGATTTAGGTCGCCAACCTGAGGCACGATTCATAGACTCGAACATATTACTAGAATGTGATGAAATAACACCCAAAGATTTAGATTTTGTAGTCAACAAAGTCGGTAATTTTGGATCTGATAATAGAGCTGGAATTGAAAGAACATTACACAGAATTTCTGCAATCAGAAATAAAGACCAAAGAATTGTAGGGATAACATTTAGAGTTGGAAGAGCAGTTTATGGAACTATCAAAATAATTGAAGATCTAATTTTATCTGGAAAAAGTGTCCTACTACTCGGGAAGCCTGGAGTGGGTAAAACAACAATGCTAAGAGAAGTAGCAAGAGTCCTTGCAGATGAAGCAAATAAAAGAGTCATTGTAGTAGACACTTCTAATGAAATCGCAGGTGATGGAGACATCCCACATAAAGCTATTGGCAGAGCAAGACGAATGCAAGTGCATTCTTTAGAAGATCAACATTCAATCATGATAGAAGCTGTCCAAAATCACATGCCTGAAGTGATTGTTATTGACGAAATAGGCACTGCTTTGGAAGCAAATGCTGCTAGAACAATTGCTGAACGAGGAGTTCAACTTGTAGCTACAGCTCATGGAAACACATTGGAAAATTTAGTAATGAACCCTGTTTTATCTGATTTAGTTGGAGGAATTGAATCAGTTACATTAGGAGACATAGAAGCTAAAAGAAGAAAATCACAAAAAACTGTACTAGAACGAAAATCATCACCAACTTTTGACATTTTAATAGAAATCCAAAACTGGAATACAGTAAATGTACACCTCGATGTAGCTACCACACTAGATAAAATATTAAGGGACAAAAACTGTAATTCTGAATTAAGAAAATTAACCATTGATGGAATTGTAGAGACTACAAACATCTCATTTTCTCAATCTAAACAAAATAATTCAGGAACAGAAAACCCTCCAACTCCTATTAGAGACTTTTCGAATGACGTGTCTTATACAGATGAAAGTCACCTAGAAAAAAAGTATGTTCTACCATATGGAGTCAATAGAGGTAGAATTGATCAGGTTATCAAAAACCTTGGAGCCCCTATTGTTCTAGTAAGTGACATGAAACAAGCAGAAATAGTTGTAACCACCAAAAATTATCATAGACGTGGGACTCAAGCCCTAAAAGATGCTGAAAAATTAGGAAAGCCTGTATTTGTTCTTAGAAAAAATACTATTCTTCAAATTGAACATTTCGTCAAAGCAGTATTAAAAACATCTAATACAGGAATTTCACATGCTGATAGATCTTTAGCTATTTTAGAAGCTGAACAAGCAGCAAAACGTATTGACAGTGGTGAAACAGAAATTGCTCTTCGTCCACAAAATTCATATCTTAGAAGAATTCAACATCAAATTGCTGATGATCATGGGTTAGACTCCTCTAGTCAAGGTCAAGAACCATCTCGAAGAGTAATCATATCTGGAAATAATTAGTGAATCAATTACCGGGAAAACTTATAGTTTTTGAAGGAGTAGAGGGTTGCGGAAAAACTACTCAATCAGAGCTTTTGTCCAAGTATTTCTATGACAATCAAATAGACCATCTACTTGTCAGAGAACCTGGTGGAACTGAAACCGGAGAAAAAATCCGATCTATTTTGCTACATTCAGAAGAACTAAATGGATTATCTGAATTATTTTTATTATCTGCCGCTAGACAAATATTAATTTCTCAAAAGGTTTTGCCTGCACTTGAATCAGGGAAAATAGTAATCAGTGACAGGTTTTACTTTTCATCTCTTTCTTACCAAGGTCACGCTAGAGGAATTGATCAATCGATAATTTGGGATATTAGCAAAATTGCTGCAATGCAAATTAATCCTGATATAGCATTTCTAATAGATATTTCCCCTGCTCAATCATTTAGTAGAAAAATTAACGATAAAAAAGATAGATTTGAAAGAGAAAGTTCAGAATTTCATACCGCAGTTAGAGAAGGATATCTATCTATAGCAAATTCTAACCAAAACCTTTGGAGAATCATTCAAGGGGATAAAAACATTTTAGATGTACATGAAGAAATTATATTTTTGCTGAACGAAAAATTATCTTTAATTTCCGAATAACAACATTTCAGGTAATTTTTTAAATAATTTTTCTGCCCGATCTTTTCCATATTTAAACAAAACACATTCATAAGCATCTATTAAATCTTGCTCTCTTTTACCTGTTGACATATGTGTATCTGAAGCAATCACGTCTACTAAATCTAAATCTAATAACTCATTTGAAAAAGTTTTTACTTCTGCACCAAATTTTCCTAAGACACTTCCTGAAGTAATTTGCATTAAGTTACCGTGATTTTTTAAAGTTTCAATTAAATTGGGATTATTATCAAAACCTTTCATTCTTTCAGGATGGGCAATTAAAGGAATTAAGCCGTTAGCTTGTAATTCTTTCAACTGAAAATAAAAATCATCATCAAAATTATCCGTATATGGAGGCTCAACCAAAATATATGATCCATAATTTATAGTAAAAGCAATTCCTTTCATCGCTAACTCACATAAAGTCGTATCTAGATGATTTTCCATACCTACATACACTTCAATATGCAATTCAGATTGAATTGCATATTGATTTAATAATTCCACTTGATCGATCAATGATTGGGATGCTTGATTTTCAATAACATCTTTTCTGTGGGGAGTAGCTAATATTCTATTAATTCCTTGTTTAGAGCTTTTTTCCAAAATGATTTTGGATTCAGAAAAAGTCTTAGGACCATCATCTAAGCCTGATAATAAATGGTTGTGTAAATCTATCATTTTATTTTCAATATAGTAAATTCATATCATATTTTCTGTTAGAATTTCGTTTTGATTTTGGTATAACTATGGATATTAATATAACAAACTTTAAACCTGAATACTCTCAAAAAATTTTGAGTTTAATCAACTCTCAAGATTCAAATTTCATTCAAGATAATGTAATTAGTGAAACCCTATTTACTCAAATGATTTCAATTCCCGATTCAAATCCTGAAAAAGACTGTTATGTAATTTCTAATGAGGAAGACATAATCGGATTTGTACAATTAATACATGAATCCCCAATTTCAAGAACGGTACTGAAATTTTGGATTTCAGAAAATATAGAAAAAAATCAAATTTTTACAATGATCATTAAAAAGATTGAGCTAAAGTTCAGGTCATTAGATTCAAAATTTTTACACATTCAAATCCCTGAAAATTCTTATGAATCTATACTTGTGAAAAATAATTGGAATAGAATCAAAACATACATCACATTAAAATTACCCTTAAGTTCTAGTCCTATTTTTAAAATTGACCCTCAACTTAAAATTACTAACTTAAAATTTGAATCAGACGAAACAGATTTAACTAATCTCCAAAATATATGTTTCGAAAATAATTGGGGATTCTCTCCAAATAGTGTAAATCAAATCTCCTATAGAATCAGAATGGAAAATTGTTCTCCTCAAGGGATTGTGTTCATAGAATCTGAAAACAAAAAAATTGCTTATAACTGGACTCTATTGAATGAAAACAACAAAACCGGTTTAATTTCAATGATAGGAGTTCATCCTGAATTTCAAGGAAAAGGCATAGGTAAGCAAATTTTATTAGCAGGATTAAAATCACTTTATAACCGAGGAGCAAAAATAGTAAGTTTAGAAGTAGATTCAGAAAACAAAAATGCAGTGGATTTATATAAAAAAATAGGATTTGCAGAAGATCAAAAAAACATTTGGTTCGAGTTTATTTAATGGTTTTCTCAAAAAAATCAACCATTTGAGTGGTCATATTTATCCAGCTCATTGATCTAGCTTTTTTCAAACCTTCAAGACCCATTTTATTATTCAAATTATTATTATCTAATAATTCACCTACCTTTTCAGCAAAACTTTCTGCATTGTTTCCATCGATTAAAAACCCGTTAACAGTATCTTGTACTATAGTTGGAATACCTCCAACGTTTGATGCTACTACAGGAGTAGCACATGCCATTGATTCAAGTAATACAAAACCTAAGCTTTCATAAAATGAAGTTAAAACAAACACATCTACTGCACTATAAAAAAATTTTAATTGTTGATGAGGGACTGAACCAATCAATTCAACATAATTTGATAATCCATTTATGCATATCTTAGTTTTTAATTCTATTAGTTCTTTAGAATTTATACTTCCTCCACCCACAATTAATAATTTATATTGAAATTTCACCTTAAGTATTTTTGCCATTTCTAATAAAATTTCAATACCTTTAATTGGATCGATTCTTCCAACAAATAAAACGTTTTTTTCATTTTTCATTGACAATTTTTGTTTTGCTAAAGATTTATTAACAGGAGAAAAACTTGTCAAATCCACCCCGGGAGGAAATACCATAATTTTCTTTTGTGAAATTTGGTACATATCACGTATATCTATACTTTCAGTATTGCTTAGAGCAATAATAAAATCAGCGCTCTCCATAACCATTTTTTCATTTACTTCTCTTTGTGGATGTTCTAAGTTATTTGGAGAATATTTTGATTTAGTCTTAGCCATAGTATGAAATGTTACAAAATGTGGGATATTAAATAACTGAGTTAATTTTTGCCCAACAATTCCAGACAACCAGTAATGAGAGTAAACCAAGTCGATCTCTAAAGAATTAATATTTACAAAATCAAAAATTAAATTAGAAAATTCTTCGGTATAATTGAACAAGTCTGATTTATCTGTTTTAGATTCTCCAATTGAAAAATGAACAAGTTTGATTTGGTCATAGTATTCTTGAGTGTTATAAGTACATCCTTCATGTGATTTCGTGAAA
The DNA here is from genome assembly GCA_003213095.1 of SAR202 cluster bacterium AG-426-M11. Classification (GTDB taxonomy): domain Bacteria; phylum Chloroflexota; class Dehalococcoidia; order Lucifugimonadales; family UBA826; genus AG-426-M11. The sequence goes on from QCNV01000002.1 coordinate 22,733, forward strand.
ATCCATACATTATGACCTAGCTGAACAAGATTGCTAGCTAAATTATATAAATAAATATTCATACCCCCAACATCAGACGATCCAGGAGTACCCATGGGGCAACTGTGCATACTGACAATTACAATATTCATAAGATTAAAGTCTAGTAATTGATAAATCCATTACCAACTTGTCTTGAGCACCCAAATGATATTTATATCGTTCTGTACCTCGCAAAAAATTATAAACTTTCATTTCATTTTCTATAGATTCTTTAATGGTAAATGCTTTATTGATCAAACCCACACTTAAACTTGAAAATTCAGGATTATATCCACTGTTATACAATAAAACTTGGTCTTCATATTCAAAACATATACAAGCTGCAACTATTTGCTCATCAAGCTCTAGAAAATACAAATTAAAAGAGTCTTGATAAGAAAATATTTTTGCTAATTCTTTAAAAAAAGATTTATTGAGATCCGACAAAAATTCCCCTTTGTCTTCTCTACTTTGAGCCATCAAATTAAAAAAAGTATTCATATACATCTCTAAAGAATTCGAATTCAGATCACATCTAAATTGTTTAAATGAATGACTTGATTCCAATCTACGGATTTTTCTCCTTAACTCATGACGGTCTTTTTTACGCAAATTCAATTGATAGTCATCCCAATTGTTAGGGAGCTGTAACAATGGAGTACAATCAGATTCAGTAATAGAAACATCAAAATTATTTGGACCAAAAAACTGTGGAAGTAATTTTAAGGTTGGAGAATCTTCAGGAATAGATTCCAATTTGATATTTTCCCATTTTAATGATTGAATCATTTCAGCTGCTGACTCATAAAATAGAGATTCATACCCATTCAATACTGGGAAATCCATATAATCATAAACATCAGAATCCCCAATAAAACTCAATCTTCCATTTGTGTCCATTAACGGAACAACTCCAAGGTCAATCCCGTCTTTTTGAACAATTTCAAGATAAATGTCTGATTGTGGTTTGTAATTATTTACCCATATTTCCTGCCATGTTGGGGTAATAAAGATCGTACCGGTAGAGGAGTTTTTCAAAATCCTATTCCAAGAAGCAATTTTTTCTAAATCATCGAATTTACTTGTCATTAATTTACTAATACTTTCTCTACAGATTCATAGTCATTTTGATATTCCCCATATGATGCAGGAGAAATTTTGATAGCATTTTCAGGATCTTTCAATCCGTTTCCAGTCACTATACATACAATAGTTTTATCATGAAAATCAGATCCATTTTTCTTTTCTAGAATTAGTCCTGCCAAAGATGCAGCTGATGCGGGTTCACAAAAAATACCTTCATTAGATGCTAACAATTGATATGCACTAATAATTTCTTCATCAGTCACACTTTGAATCAACCCACCAGATTCATCTCTAGCTTTAATTGCATTTTCCCAACTTGCTGGATTACCTATACGAATAGCAGATGCTATAGTTTCTGGATTTTCAACAACTTTGCCAGTGACTAAGGGAGAAGCTCCAGCAGCTTGATAACCATGAAATTCAGGTAGCTCTTTAGAAAAACCTAATTCAAAATATTCTTTAAATCCTTTCCAATAGGCTGAAATATTACCTGCATTTCCAACAGGTATAAAAAGTAATTCTGGAGCTCGCTTTATATCGTCAACAATTTCAAATGCAGCAGTTTTTTGTCCCTCTATCCTATTTGGATTAATGGAATTAACCAATTCTATAGGATGCTTACTAGACAATTCCCTTGCAATACTTAATGCAGAATCAAAATTACCTTTAATCACTGCTATATGAGCACCATATGCAATAGCTTGAGCCAATTTACCACTAGCAACTTTACCTTGAGGAACAATTATTGTAGTTTTCAAACCTAAATATGCCCCATAGGCAGCAGCAGATGCACTTGTATTGCCAGTAGAAGCACAAACTATATTAGTAACCCCTTTTTCAAGTGCTTTTGCTACTGCAAGTACCATGCCTCGATCTTTGAATGATCCCGTAGGGTTACATCCTTCAAATTTAAAATATAATTCTCGACAACCAATAATTTTCACAATGTTTCTTGATTTAATCAATGGAGTTTGACCCTCACCTAAACTAAAAATGGGGGTATTTTCATTGATTGGTAAAAACTGTTTATAAGAAGTTAAAACTCCTTGCGGCATATTGTCATCTCACTTACAAATTCAACCATCTCACTTTACTTGAGATATATTTCAGTGGCAAGAGAAACAAGCATTAGTTTGAATTTACCTTATATATAAATATACAATATATTGTGCCTACAAATATTACAGTCCCTATATAGAAGGAGAACCATGTTACTTCAAGATACTGATCCTGAAATTTACGATGCAATTTCTAATGAATCTACTCGACAGATCAATAATATCAATCTTATAGCATCAGAAAATTATGCAAGTAAGGCAGTTTTAACAGCTCAAGGTTCGATTTTCACTAACAAATATGCTGAAGGATATCCTGGAAGACGTTACTACGGTGGGTGTGAATTCGTAGACGTAGTTGAACAAACAGCAATAGACAGGGCAAAAGATCTATACCAATGCGAATATGTAAATGTCCAACCTCATAGTGGTGCTCAAGCAAATATGGCTGCATACTTTGCAACATTATCCCCCGGCGATGTTGTTATGGGTATGAGCCTTGATCATGGTGGACATTTAACTCATGGGAGTAATGTGAATTTCTCAGCAAAAATTTATAATTTTGTCTCATATGGATTACATCCCGTCACAGAAACTATCGACTTTGATGAACTCGAAAAAAAAGTAAGGGTACATTCTCCCAAACTGATCGTAGCAGGAGCATCTGCATATAGCCAGATAATAGATTTTAAAAAATTTAAAGAAATTGCTGATTTAGTTGGGGCTAAATTAATGGTAGATATGGCTCATATTTCTGGTTTAGTAGCAGGAAAAGTGCACCCATCTCCAGTTGGAATTGCCGACATTATCACTTCTACAACACATAAAACACTAAGAGGTCCAAGAGGTGGAATGATATTAGCAAATAAAGAATTTGCAAAAAGTCTTAACAGCGCTGTTTTTCCTAATATGCAAGGAGGCCCACTTGAACACATCATAGCTGCTAAAGCTGTGGCTTTCAAAGAAGCCCAATCAGTAAATTTCAAAAAATACCAAGAGCAGATTGTCAAAAACGCTAAATCATTAGCAAAAACATTATCAGAAGGAGGCCTACGCATAGTATCAGGCGGTACTGAAAATCATCTAGTACTGGTAGACCTTACTCCGATTAATTTATCTGGCAAACAAGCTGAAGAAGCTTTAGGTAAAGCGAATATAGTTATCAACAGAAATGCCATCCCTTTTGACAAAAGGCCACCTAGAGAAGCTAGTGGGATGAGATTAGGCACTCCATCTATTACATCTAGAGAGATGGAAGAGAAAGATTGTGAAATAATTGGTAAATTCATATTAGAAGTACTCAAAAATCCACAACATGAGCAAACAATTTCAAATATCAAAAATCAAATCATAGAATTTACAAATTCTTTCCCTGTACCTGGAATCACTCAGTAGATTTGTCCTTAATAAATAACAACATTTTTTCTGCAGCATCGTTTTCTGCTAGTGATTTATTTTTACCTGTACCAAACATTAATTTGCCATCAGAAAGACTAAGTTGGATTTCAAATATAGGAGAATGATCAGGACCTTTCTTAGATATTATTTTGTATTCAGGTAAAGTGCCTAATTGAGATTGAGTATACATTTGTAATTCAGTTTTTGGATGTTGAAATCTTGAATATCCTATTTTCGCCAATTTTGGGTTAAAAATTTTAATTACAACCTTTTCTGTTTCAGTTAGTCCTCTATCAAGAAAAATACTACCTACAATTGCTTCAAATAAACCTGCCAAATTTGATTGTTTTTGTCTTCCTCCTGATTTTTCCTCACCATGACCCAAAAACAAGAAATCATGCAAATCTAAAGTTTTCGTAATTTCTGCTAGAGTCTCACCCTTTACTAACTGTGACCTATAAAAAGTCATATCTCCTTCTGAAAACGCAGGATATTTAACAAAAAGGTAATTTGAAATAATGAAATCAATTACCGTATCTCCTAAAAATTCTAGCCTTTCATTATGAGGAGTGTCAGGGATTTCATTTGCCATTGAACTATGAGTCAATGCTTCTAATAAAATCTGCTTATTAATAAATTCTATTCCTAATATATTCTCGATCTTTTTAATTTTTGAAACGTCGAGCATTAAAGTGCGCCTTTAGGCCAGGGAGGTTGAGGTCTTTTTAGTTCTCCAAAATAATTTCTTTTCCCAAACAACGCTATGAAATCTTCAAATGCCTCTACTGCTTCATTTTCAGGAGGAATAAACATTTTTACAAATGAACCCTGCCCGTTTTCAAATATATAGGTAGGGGTTCCAAATGTTCCATGATTTTTAACAGCTTCTTCGTGATCTTTACGAATAATTTCTATAATAGAAGAATCGCTTAAATCATTAGAAAACTTTTCGATATCCAAACCACATTCTTCAGCGATTCTTTTAAAAACTTCGTTATCATTCAGTGGGACTCTATTCGGACCGTTTCTTTCTATCAATAACTTAAATAAAAATTCTTGAAACAATTTTTCGCCTTGCCTTCTAGCAGCTTCTCCGGCTATAGCAGCCATTAAAGATCTAGTAGACTTCAAGTCTTGAGTTTCCCAAACCTGAAACCCTTCTTCAGTAGAAGCATTTTGTTGCAAAGAAAAATGCTTCCATAAAATCTCAATTTTTTTATCACTATTTTTCTGAACCATGTCTAACCAAACTGCAGTGTTATAGACAAATGGACAAGCAAAATCGAAATAAATTGTCAGTTTTATATTTGACATTTCGCCTCCTAAAATCATCGAACCTTACCGTACATTTTTCTCAAAAAAAAGAAAAGTCTTAGTTTTCTATACAAAAATGTAACATTCTATTAACATTTGGAAGCTCTAATTAGAGTAATTAGCTGAAATAATCTATTATCCAATATATAAAATTATATTAAGAAAGGAGAATTCGTAATGGCTAACGAATCTGCAGAAATTTTAAAACTAATGAAAGACAATGGATGTGACATCCTAGACTTGAAATTTACCGACCTACCAGGTACGTGGCAACATTTTTCAATTCCGATTAGTGAAGTAGATGACTCTTTGATATCAAATGGGGCAGGATTTGACGGGTCAAGTATCAGAGGATTTCAATCAATCGATGAATCTGACATGCTTATTGTCCCTGATCCATCTACAGCTGTAGTCGATCCTTTTTTCAAAGGAACTATTTCCTGTATTGCAGACATCAAAGATCCCGTATCTGGTGATAACTACAGTAGAGACCCCAGAAATATTGCTAGAAAAGCTGAGAATTACTTAAAATCTACAGGCGTGGGAACTGATTCTTTTTGGGGACCAGAAGTTGAATTTTTTATTTTTGATTCTGTCAGGTTCAGCTATGGGTCAAACCATGGTTTTCACGAGGTCAATTCTGACGAAGGTATTTGGAATTCAGGAAATGAATTTATGTTAGACGGAGTAACTCTAAATAAAGGTAGTCGCCCTCCTCACAAAGGAGGATACTTCCCTGCACCACCTATTGACACAGCTCATGATTTACGAAGTGAAATGGTCAGAACCCTTGTAAACGACTTTGGCATTAGAATTGAAGCACAACATCATGAAGTAGCCACAGGTGGACAAGCTGAAATTGATATGAGGTTTGGTCCGTTATTAGAAACAGCTGATAAAGTAATGACTTACAAATATGCTGTTAGAAATGTAGCTTCAAAAAATGGTAAAACAGTAACATTTATGCCAAAACCTCTTTTTGAAGATAATGGAACTGGAATGCATACGCACCAATCAATTTGGAAAGATGGAGTCCCACTTTTTGCTGGTGATCAATATGCTGGATTATCTGAAATGGCCTTGCATTACATTGGTGGTCTAATCAAACACGGTAAAGCTTTAATGGCTTTAGCCGCACCTACTACTAACTCTTACAAAAGGTTAACACCAGGATTCGAAGCTCCTACTATTTTGGCTCTATCAGCTCGTAATCGTTCAGCTGCTTGCAGAATTCCAATGTATTTCAACAACCCAGAAGCTAAAAGAGTAGAGTTCAGATCTGCTGACCCTACATGTAATCCTTACCTTACTTTTTCAGCTATGTTAATGGCAGGACTAGACGGAATAGAAAACGGATATTCTCCTGGAGAGCCATTAAGCCAAGATTTATTTGAATTATCTGCTGAAGAAACTTCTAAATTCCCACAAGTACCCAGTAGTCTAGAAGAAGCACTACAAGCTCTTGAGGATGATCATGATTTCCTACTTAAAGGTGGAGTTTTCACAGAAGATGTTATCAAAACATGGATTGATTTTAAAAGAACAAATGATGTTGACGCTATCAGACTTCGACCCCATCCATACGAGTTCTTTTTGTCTTTTGACGCTTAATTAATTAATTGAGTCGGATTAATTAAATTTTCCGACTCAATTATACTCATTCATTATTACAATATTGATTGACACTTTTTTGACAAAACTATAGTCTATTGTTCCCCATATTTAGTTTTAATCAATCCAAATAATTCAGATAAATTTATGTCGACAAATCAGGAAGCAATTGAATATATAAAAGCAACTGCAAAAGATAATGAAGTAAAGTTTATTCGGCTTTGGTTCACAGATATTTTAGGAAATCTTAAAGGGTTTGCTATAACTTACGAAGAATTAGACAACACTTTGAATAGAGGAATGGGATTTGATGGGTCATCGATTGAAGGTTACGCTAGAGTAGATGAAAGAGATTTATATGTCTTGCCCGATCCTAATACATTCACTATCCTACCTTGGAGACCAAAACCAAACGCTGTAGCTAGAATGTTCTGCGACATAATCACTCCCGATGAAAAACCATTTGAAGGGGATTCTAGAAATGTGTTGAGATCGAATCTCAAAAAAGCATCAGATTTAGGTTTCACTTTTTATGTGGCACCTGAACTAGAACATTTTTATTTTCATTCTGCTCAATCAACGAAATTAATTGATTCAGGCGGATATTTTGATCAACACACATCAGAATCAGGAACTGAACTAAGACGGGAAACAATCCTCACTTTAGAAGCCCTAGGAATACCTGTAGAATCAAGTCATCACGAGGCTGCCCCAAGCCAACATGAGATAGATTTAAGATATACCGATGCATTCACAATGGCAGATACAGTAATGACATATAAGTCAGTAGTTAAAGAAATTGCTGCAACCCACGGATTTTATGCTTCATTCATGCCTAAGCCTATTTTTGGAGAAAACGGCAACGGAATGCACACTCACATGTCTTTATTTAACGGGGATGAAAATGCTTTTTTAAATAAAAATAATCCCAATCAACTATCCGACATAGGAAAACAATTTTGTGCAGGATTATTAAAACATGCTCGAGAAATAACATTGGTAACAAATCAGTGGGTAAACTCATACAAAAGACTAGTACCGAGCTATGAAGCTCCAACATATATTTCTTGGGCAGAAGTAAATAGATCAGATTTAATTAGAATTCCGTCGTACAAAAAAGATAGGCCTAATTCAAGAAGGATTGAATACCGGGCACCTGACCCAGCATGCAATCCATATCTAACTTTTAGTGTTATATTAGCTGCAGGGCTAGAAGGAATCCAAAATGAATATATTTTACCCGAGTCACCTCATATTAGCGTAGATTTAATGACAAACAATCAACGTAAGGAAGCAGGAATAGAAACTTTACCGACGAATCTTTGGGAAGCAATCCAAATCACAGAAAATAGCGAATTGGTTAGAAACACATTAGGCGAAACAGCTTTTAATGTATTTATAGAAAACAAAAAAATTGAATGGGAATCGTATAGTGCTCAAATTTCAGACTTTGAAATACGAAAGTACTTACCGTCTCTATAGTATAAAATTAGATAATGAACACTGATAAACACATTCCAAATATAAAACAACAAGGGTTATATTCACCAGAATTTGAGCATGATGCTTGTGGTGTTGGTATGGTAGCCAACATCAAGGGTAACAAATCTCATGACATAATCTTTCGGGGATTAGATGCTCTTTGTCATTTAGGACATAGGGGTGCCTCCGGTGCAGACCCAGAAACAGGTGATGGAGCTGGAATAATTTGTCAAATTCCTCATGATTTTTTCAAACAACAATCACTTTCAGAAAATATTCCATTACCTAAATCAGGTGATTATGGAGTAGGAATGGTATTTATTCCTCAAAATAATTCCATCTCACTTGATGAATATAAAACAACAATTTTAAACTCAATTGAAGAAGAAAATTTTGAATTGATATGGTGGCGCGAAGTACCAGTAGACCCAACCAAAATCGGAAGTGCCGCTAATATAGTGAGACCACATATCGTTCAGTTTTTTGTGACTAAAAGACAACAGAATTTAAATCAAAGTTTAGATTTATCACTTTATATTTTAAGAAAGAATATAGAAAAACAAGTCACATCTTCCAAACTAAATTCCGATGATTTTTACATTTGCTCACTATCATCCTCAACTATTGTTTACAAAGGATTATTGGTTCCAGAGCAAGTTTCAGATTTTTTTATTGATTTAAATGATCAAGCTTTTCAGAGTTCATTTGCATTAGTTCACTCTAGATTCAGTACTAACACATTGGGTAGTTGGAAACTAGCACACCCTTACAGATTTGTAGTTCATAATGGTGAAATTAATACCGTAAAAGGAAACATTAATTGGATGTTATCTAGGGAAAATGCATTTCAATCTAACCAATTTGGTGACGACCTAGATAAAATCAAACCAATTACAATACATGGACAAAGTGATACTGCTGCCTTAGATAATGCACTTGAATTACTTTTAGCTACAGGAAGGTCAATAGAACACTCAATGATGATGTTGGTTCCTGAAGCCTGGGGGGACCATATTAATATGTCCCCAGAAAAACGTTCATTTTATGATTATCACTCAAGCATGATGGAACCTTGGGATGGCCCAGCTTTAGTAGTGGGAACTGATGGGAAAAAAGTGTGTGCTGTACTAGACAGAAATGGACTGAGGCCTTGTAGGTATTTGGTCACTAAAGATGATTTACTCATCATGGGGTCAGAAACAGGAGTAATTGAAGTACCTCCTGAAGATGTATTGTACAAAGAAAGAATATACCCAGGACGAATGTTTTTATTAGATACTGAATCAGGAAAAATTATTAATGATGCTGAATTAAAAAGCTCAGTTTCAAAACAACAACCTTATGGTAAATGGTTAGAAGAGAACAGAATTTCTATTGATAATTTGAAAAATTCTAAAGATTTGTTAATTGAACCAAAATCAACTTTCATTAATAGACAAAACACATTCGGATACACTTTAGAGGAGTTACGAATGTTAATTGACCCCATGGCAACTACTGCTTACGAACCAACTGGTTCTATGGGAAATGACGCTGCTCTAGCTTTTTTATCCGACCATAATCCATTGCTTTTTAATTACTTTAAACAACTATTTGCACAAGTCAGCAACCCTCCATTAGATGCTATTAGAGAAGAATTAGTAACATCACTTAGAGCAACAATAGGTGAAGAAAGAAACCTTTTTGAAGAAACCCCATTACATGCAAGGCAAATTACAATACCCTATCCCATTATTAATAACGAAGATTTAGGTAAACTCAGGGAATGTAAACAACAGGGAATCAAATCCGAAACAATCAAATGTCTATTTAATCCATCCCATGAAAACGGAATTGAAACTGCTCTTGAGGAGATCCAAACAAGTGCAGAGAAGGCAATCAATAAAGGAGCATCCGTCTTAATTCTTTCAGACAGAGGAGTTGATAAAAACCATGCTCCTATTCCTTCATTGCTTTACACTTCAGCGATACATCATCATCTTATTTCCATTGGATTAAGATCTAAGGTTGGATTAGTCATTGAAACAGGTGAAGCTAGAGAAGTGGGGCATTTTGCTTTACTCATAGGATATGGTGCAGGAGCAATCAATCCTTATTTTGCTATAGAGATAATTCAAAAACTTGCCAACGAAAATGATCTATCGATTCCTATTTCTGAAGAAAATGCCATAATCAACTATCTTAATGCTGCCCATAAAGGTATTTTAAAAATCATGTCAAAAATGGGGATTTCGACGATACAAAGCTATCGAGGAGCTCAAATTTTTGAAGCAATCGGTTTAAATCAAGAATTTATTAATAAGTACTTTAATAGAACAATTTCTAGAATTGGTGGCATTGGCTTACAAGAAATCCAAACTGAATCCATTAATAGGCATAGTAGAGGGTTCAATGAAACGGGAATTCATGCCAATTTAGATATATTGCCCGGAGGAGAATATCAATGGCGTCGTGATGGGGTCTACCATATGTGGAATCCTAATACTATTACGTCTCTACAACATGCCGTCAAAACAAATAATTGGGAAACATATCAGCAATTTGCTAGTTTTGTTGATGAAGAAAATATTAGATTATCTACAATTAGAGGGTTATTAGACTTTAAAAATTCTAAAAATAAAATCTCTTTAGATCAGGTAGAACCTGCAAAAGAAATAGTTAAAAGATTTGCTACTGGTGCAATTTCTCTGGGATCAATAAGCAGAGAAGCTCATGAAACACTAGCTATAGCGATGAATAGAATTAATGCTAGAAGTAACACTGGAGAAGGTGGAGAAGATTCAATCAGATTTAATTTAGACAAAAACGGAGATTCTAGAAACAGTGCTATAAAACAGGTAGCTTCAGGAAGATTTGGGGTTACAATCAACTACCTTACCAATTCTACTGATATTCAAATCAAAATGGCACAAGGAGCTAAGCCAGGAGAAGGGGGGCAATTACCTGGTCATAAAATTGATGAATATATCGGATCTGTTCGCCACTCTACCCCAGGAGTTGAATTAATTTCTCCCCCACCTCATCATGACATATATTCTATTGAAGATTTAGCTCAATTAATTCATGACCTTAAAAATGCTAACCCTGAATCTAGAATTCACGTGAAACTTGTAGCTGAAGCAGGAGTAGGAACAATTGCTGCAGGAGTATCAAAGGGACATGCAGATGTTGTTTTAATCAGCGGGTCTAGCGGTGGAACTGGTGCTGCTGCCGAAACGTCAATAAAGCACGCTGGATTACCCTGGGAACTAGGAGTTGCTGAAGCTCAACAAGTCCTAGTGATGAATGATTTAAGAGGAAGAATTGTTCTCCAAGCAGACGGGCAACTTAAAACTGGTAGAGACGTAGCAATTGCATGCTTACTTGGAGCAGAAGAATTCGGATTAGCTACCGGCCCATTAATAGCTATGGGATGCATTATGCTGAGAAAATGCCACATGAACACCTGTTCAGTAGGAATAGCCACACAAGATCCTGAATTAAGAAAAAAATTTTCAGGTAAACCTGAGCATGTAATTAATTATTTTTTCTTTATTGCAGAACAATTAAGAGAAATTATGGCTGATTTAGGAATAAAATCTATTAACGAAATGATAGGTAGGGTTGATCTACTTGAACCAAGAAAAGACATATCACACTGGAAGACAAAAGATGTAGATTTCTCTCAAATACTTTTTAATCCTCCAGTTCCAAAAGAATATTCTAGATTCTGTATTCAAGATCAAGACCATGGTCTTGAAAAATCTCTTGACCAACAACTTATAAAAGAAGCTAAAGACGCTTTGATAAATAGTAAACAAATATCAATCAATAAAAAAATTAACAACTCTTTCAGAACTATAGGCACAACACTTAGTCATGAAATTGCAAAGTTGCATGGTGAAAAAGGGCTTCCTGATGAAACAATCAAATTAAATTTAAATGGATCAGCTGGACAAAGTTTTGGTGCATTTCTTAATAAAGGAATTTCTGTAAATCTTGAAGGAGATGCAAATGATTATTTTTGTAAAGGACTTTCAGGAGGAAAAGTAATAGTAAAGCCCCCGCAAAATTCATCTTTCACTCCTGAAGAAAATATAATTATAGGAAATGTCGCTCTTTACGGTGCTACAGGTGGAGACGTTTATATTAATGGAATAGCTGGAGAAAGATTTGCTGTAAGAAACAGTGGTGCCCGAGCAGTTGTAGAGGGAGTTGGAGATCACGGGTGCGAATACATGACTAGAGGAAAGGTTGTAATTTTGGGAAACACCGGTAGGAATTTTGCAGCTGGAATGAGTGGCGGTGAAGCATATGTTTTTGACCCACATAAACAATTTGAATCAAAATGTAATACGGGACTAGTCAGCTTAGAAAAAGTAACTGATGAAGATGAGTCTGATTTGTTAAAACTCATATCAAATCATTTCAAATATACTAATAGTTCTACGGCTGAAAAAATAATAAATAATTGGAAAAATTCATTATCGTCATTTATTAAAGTTATGCCAAATGACTACAAGAGAGTACTAGAAGAATTAAAAAACAAAAAGGTTTCAGTTAATGGGTAAAGCAACAGGTTTTAAAGAATTTACCAGGGAAACCCCCAATAGGTTCCCAGTAGATTTAAGATTAAATAATTTTAATGAATTTTATGAGGATCTAGATACTACTACCGCGGGAACACAGGGGGCTAGATGCATGAATTGCGCTGTACCTTTTTGTATGAGCGGATGTCCTCTAGGTAACATTATCCCTGATTTCAACCACTTAGTTTACCAAGGCAAATGGCAAGAAGCATTACAAGAATTACATTCTACTAACAATTTTCCCGAATTTACTGGAAGGATTTGTCCTGCCCCTTGTGAAGCTTCATGTGTATTAAACATCAATGATGATCCAGTAACAATAGAATTTATTGAAAAAACTATTGTTGACAGAGGATGGAAGGAAGGAATTATTAAACCAAATCCTCCTTCCTATAGAACTAATAAAAGTGTTGCAGTAGTAGGATCAGGGCCTTCTGGTTTAGCCGCATCTCAACAATTAAATTCTGCTGGTCATACAGTCACAGTTTATGAAAGAGCTGACTATTTAGGAGGATTATTAAGATTAGGTATCCCGGATTTCAAACTTGAAAAATCCGTAGTTCAACGAAGAATCGACCAAATGACTGAAGAAGGAATTACTTTTGTAACTGGTGCCCATATTGGGCAAAATTTTCCTGTTCAAGACCTAAAAGAAAATTTTGATTGCATATTACTAACAGGCGGTTCTACTATACCTAGAAATTTGCCCATACCCGGTAGAGAACTTAATGGAGTCCATTTTGCTATGGATTTCTTAACTCAGCAAAACAAGCTCAACTCTGGAGAATCTATACCCTCAGAAACAATAATTAATGCTGAAGGTAAAAAAGTAGTAATTCTCGGTGGAGGTGATACAGGATCTGATTGCTTAGGAACTTCTCTGAGGCAAGGAGCAGAGATTGTTTACCAATTAGAACTGTTACCAGAACCTCCCACAACTAGAAGAGCGAATGATTTATGGCCCAACTGGCCTATGATACTTAGGACTTCATCATCTCACGAAGAAGGTGGTAATAGAGATTATAATATTTTGACAAAATCATTTAATGGCATTAACGGACAATTAACTTCTTTAACAGCAGTCAAGGTAGATTGGGGAGCTCCAGATGAAAATGGCAGACCTACAATGATAGAAGTTCCTGATAGCGAATTCGTTTTAGAGGTTGATTTAGTACTTCTAGCCATGGGTTTCTTACACCCTGATAAAAATGGAATGTTGGAACAATTACAAGTTGAACTAGATCAAAGAGGTAACGTCAAAACGGACTCCAACAAAATGACCAATATACCGGGGGTATTTGCAGCTGGGGATATGTCGAGAGGACAATCTTTAGTTGTGTGGGCTATTGCAGAAGGAAGAGAAGCTGCCCGAGGAATTGACAAATACTTAATGGGAGATACCCTACTCCCAAAATCCGCAAGCAGTTATATAGCTAGATAACTAGGAGAAAGATATGGCAGACTTAAAAATCGCAATGATAGCTAGAAGTGAACCTGATACTGAATTAGTCAAAAAACAACTCCAAGGAATTGATTACGATTTTGATGTTTATGTGTGTAACAGTGAAGGAGAAGCTATGGAAGCTGTTAAAGGTGTTGATTTAATTATAAATCAAGGAGTCAAAATGCCTAAAACAGTTATTGACGAGATAGATTCTGCTAAGGCTATTGTAAGCTTTGCGCATGGTTTTGATCATATTGACCATGAAGCTGCAACAGATAATTCCGTAATGGTAGTTAATACTGCAGGATTTTGTACTGAGGAAGTTTCAAACCACGCAATTATGATGGTGTTAGCTTGTGCAAAAAAACTAGTAATTTTAGATAAGCTAACTCGTGCTGGTAAATGGGGAGAAGAAACAAGGCAAGTCATGAATAATATGGTTCCTGTAACTGATCAAACTTTAGGATTAGTTGGATTGGGTAATATCGGACGTGCAGTAGCTAGAAAAGCTCAAGCATTAGGTATTTCTGTTATTGCATACGACCCTTTCGTAGCTCCATGGTTAGCTCGAGAGTACCGCGTAGAATTGGTAGGAAGCTTAAATGAGCTAGCTGGTAGATCTGATTTTGTTTCAATGCATACTCCATTAAATAATCAAACCAAAAAACTTGTTGGAGAAAACTTTTTTAATTCTATGAAAGAAACAGCGTATTTTATAAATACGTGCAGAGGTGGGACAGTAGATGAAATTGCTTTAATTAATGCATTAAATTCTCAAAAAATTTCGGGGGCAGGAATTGATGTTTTTGACGTAGAGCCTACTGCAACAGATAACCCATTGTTTAAAATGGATAACGTAATTGTCACTCCACACTCTGCCGGCACTTCAAACAGAGCAAGAATTGCAGCCCAAATACAAGTAGGACAAGAAGCTGCTCGCCTGCTAAACGGAACATGGCCAATGTCATTAGTAAACCCAGAAGTCAGAGCACAAATTGATGTAAGACCACTTGCTACTAGTTAAATTTAACTAATTCTTACAAATCAAGATTTCAAGATAGGTTAAGTTTGATAGATTTTCACACACATATTCTTCCATCGGAAATCATAAAGAATTTAGATCAATACACACAAAAAGATAACACACTAAAAATCTTATTTGATCATCCCAAAAGTAAGTTTGCCACTGCAGAATTACTTATAGAAAAGATGAGCGAGTATCAAATTTGTAAATCTGTAGTTTTAGGAATGGGGTGGACTGATCCTGGATTAAATTCATTTATCAACGATTATATTCTTGATTCAGCTAATAATTCTAAAGGAAAAATTATCCCTTTTACTGGAATTAATCCATCTAATTTAAAATCTGGAATTAATGAAGCAATAAGATGCATTGAATTGGGAAGTAAAGGTTTAGGAGAAATTCATAGTGATTTTCAAAACTTCAATATTAATGACAAAGAATTAATGGAACCATATATGAGAATTTTAGAAGAATCTAATCTACCAATAGTCATTCATGCTTCAGAACCCGTGGGTCATATTTACCCAGGAAAAGGATCTACTACACCTGAAAAACTATTAAAAACCATAGAATACTTCCCAAAAAATATTTTTGTTCTATCTCATTGGGGAGGTGGATTATTTTTCTATGAATTGATGCCTGAAATTGCAAAATCACTTAAAAATGTATTTTATGACTGTTCTGCTTCACCATTGTTATATGATTCTAGAATTTACGAAATAGCTTTGAAAATCATAGATTCCAAAAAATTACTTTTTGGATCAGATTTCCCACTGATAGAGCCATCTAGAATAACTAAATATATAGATAATCTTGAGATAGACAAAAAACAATTAGATAATATTTACTGGAAAAATGCTCAAAAGATTCTATCTGTTTAAGTCGTTAAATTAATCACAAACCTATGCTATACTCAAACTTAGATTAAAAACCCGGTGGTGGGAAAAGAGGTAAAAAATGTCAGAAAATTCATGGCCTGAATGTCAAGAATGCTCCTCAGGAAGTTTGCTTCCATTGTCAGATTTTGGTAGCCAAGGGGCACCAATTCATTATAAAGCGTGGGTGTGTACTGCATCTTCATGCGGTTACAATATTAAAATTCGAAATGGTGATGTCTATATTAACGAACCTATCGCAAGTGGGGCATCTCATTCTCCAAGGCCAAGATAAGTTCTTTCATAAACCATATCTATCCCTAAAGGGGATTTTTTAATGGGATTATTGATTCGTAATAAGATTGTTATT
This sequence comes from SAR202 cluster bacterium AG-426-M11, assembly GCA_003213095.1. GTDB lineage: Bacteria > Chloroflexota > Dehalococcoidia > Lucifugimonadales > UBA826 > AG-426-M11. The sequence goes on from QCNV01000002.1 coordinate 38,981, forward strand.
CTGCCCTTAATTGTAGGCATAGTTTTGCTATTAATAGGATTTTTAATACTATCGCTAAACTTTAATTCTAGAAATGGAAATAACCTTCTCAATATTTCAAAATCAATTAACTCCGATTTCACTGATCAAAAAAACATCTTAATTACTAACAACATTATTACAAATTATTCCAATAATTCATTAATTAATGTTTATCACCCCAAATCGTGGCTTACATCTAGATGGATGAATTTAAACTATGATAATTTTTACATATATAATCATGATAAATTTTCTTCAGAAATACTTTCAAATTTATCTATATCAAAATTATCTGGAACCCCTATTCAAATAGTCATACCACACATAAAAGTAAATTCTGCTGTAGAAAACCTAAAAGTAATCTCTATAGACGGGATTAAATCTTTTGATTCTCCTAAAAATATAGTTGGCAGGATTCCTAATGAATTTTTGGGATCCACAGATGCAACAGGATGGTATTTCGGACATTTAGAAAGCCCTATAAAAGGTGAAGGAAATGTGTTTCAAGAATTACCCAATATTGCAAATGCAATTAAAAATGGAGATGTAGTTTATGTTTATTTAATCGGAGAAAATTATCAGTTAGTTTATGAAGCATACTCTTCTGAAGAAATTCACGAGGATGACCTAATAATTTTTAATCCGGGATTAGACATTATCAAGCTAGTCACATGTTCAAACAGGCCATTTTATGACTACAGATTCATAGTTTCAGCAAAACTTATCGGAGAAATCAAAAAGTAATTATGCTAATACTTCCCTCATCACATCAAAAAACTGATTTGATGGGGTGGAAAAGCTTTTTCCCGGCAATGTAAGTAATCCTGCTTGATCTACGGGTAAATAATTAGCAAGTGACAACACTTCTAATTCTTCTAAATCATCTTCTTCAATTGCTAATTTGGGACCAACAGATATCCCCATGCCTAAAGCCACAAATTTCTTAATCATATCCATACTTTCTAATTCCATCACTACATCATAAGCAATATTTTTTTTCTGAAATTGCTCCTCAACAATTTCTCTAGTATATGTCCCTTTAGCCATCATAATTAAAGGAAATTTTGCTACATCTTCCAAGTCAATAAACTCTTTAGTTAACAACTCATGATTTTTAGGGGCAATGAGAACTCTTTCATATAAAAACAGTGGCTCGAAATGTAAATCAGTTCCTCTATCTGGATGCTGAATAATTCCAGCATCTGCATCGCCTGTTTTCACCATGTTAGTTACTTCTGTTCGATTGCCAGAAATGATTTTAATAAAAACATCAGGAAATCGAATATTAAACTCTTTGACTACCGTAAGCAGGGTGTGAGGAATAATATCAGGAGTAGCTGCAATAATCACAGGACCTTTTTCTTCTGCTGCAGAAGTCTTAGCTGCTAGAGAATCTAATCCGTCTAAAAGTGGTTTAATCAGATCATAAATCATTTGACCCGACAAAGTCACACCAATTGGTCTAGTAACTCTATCGAATAAAACCATAGATAATTCTTGTTCTAGTTTTTTAATATGAGTAGTAACTGTTGGTTGCCCACAACCCAGCTCATGTGCAGCCTTAGAAATACTTCTATTTCTAGCTGCAGACTCAAAACTTCTCAAATCTCTTATTTCCAAAAGCCCACCTTGTTATTTGTTTTAAAGATAATTGTAAATAGTTTTATTACCCCTGTAAATACTTATAATGAGATGATAAATTAATCACTGAGAAAAAAATATGTATAGAAATAAAAATAAAAACTTAAGTACTGCTTTTTCAAAAACCAAAAATTCTTTATTTGGGCAAATCCCCTCACTGTTCAAATCTTCACAACTTACATCAAGTGATTTAGAAGAATTAGAAGATATATTAATCAGTTCAGATGTTGGAATGAATTCAACTCAAAAAATCATTGAATCTATTCAAACAACTATAAATAAAAACAAACAGAATACGGGCAATTTAAGCACTCTAATTCAAAATGAAATCCTAAACATATTAAAATCATCTAAAAATGACGATATTTCTAAACAAGATAACTTTCCTAAAATACTAATAATGGCAGGAGTCAACGGAGTTGGTAAAACCACTGCTATTGCAAAAATTTCTAATTTTTTTCAACAACAAGGAAAAACTATTTTATGTGGCGCCGCTGATACTTATAGAGCTGCAGCAATAGATCAAATCAAAGTATGGGGCGAGAAAGAAAACTTTGATGTAATATCTCATCAACCTGGAAGCGATCCTAGCGCAGTAGCTTTTGACACAATATCTGCAGCAAAAAAAAGAAATATTGATTTAGTTCTCATAGATACAGCAGGAAGATTACATGAAAATTCAAATTTAATGGATGAATTTAAAAAAATTCATAGAGTCCTAAATCAAGCTAAAGAGAATTTCAAATTAAATGTCTTATTAACCTTAGACGCAACTACCGGACAAAATGGGCTCTTACAAGCAAAGGCATTTAATGAAACTGTTAAATGCGATGGCATTTTTTTAACAAAATTAGACGGGACATCTAAGGCTGGAATTATTATACCGATCATTGAAGAACTAAATATACCTATTTCGTTTATTGGAACAGGAGAACAATCATCTGACATATCTATATTCAACCCTAACTTATTTTCCAAATATGTCTTTAACTAAATAGAAATTTAATCATGAGCATTATTCTGTGGATCTTAACACTAGAAATTTTAGGCATAATTACCCATCTATTAATATTTAATTTATTTAAAAATTTCTCATATCTAGGATTCTCTATAGCTAAGCCATTATTTTTACTTTTGTTTGGTGGACTGACATGGTCATTACACGCATTAACTCCTATTGAGATATCACCTATAACATTAATAGGTTTGGTATTTGTATACGTGGCATTTTGCATATATTTTAGTAGGCGGTTTATAGTTTCATACATTAATTCAATAAAATCGAATTCACTGATAATTGGTTATATATTTTGTAGTTCTCTAATCATATTTGGTATTTTTTTACTCATAAAATCATTAGATCCTTCAATTTCTCACACAGAACAACCAATGGATTTTGCTTTTTTAAATGCAATTTACAACACTTATATTAACCTACCCATGGACCCTTGGTTCAAAGGAGAAGTAATACATTATTATTACTTTGGATATTGGATTTTCGGCAAATACGGAACACTACTTTATATACCATCACAAATAACTTACAACTTAGCGATAATTTCAATTCCATACCTATCTTTCAGTGCAATTTCCGGAATATTAATATACTTAATTAATCTGAAGTCTGTCAGATTTAAAAAATTATTAGTTCCCACTATTTTTGCATCTTCTAGTTTAGTTTTCTTAGGAAATCTATATACCCCACTAAAAATGCTTCAAGAAAATTTCAAAATGCCTAAAACATTTTGGGATTTCTGGTGTGTAGAAGGGCTCTCAAGCTCAGAAATCTCTATAAATCCTAGTTTATTTCCTCAAGAATTTTGGTGGTGGTTCAAAAGTACTAGAATAATTAACCATTTTGGAAACAAATGCGATCAGCCCGGAGTTGATTACACAATCAATGAATTTCCATTTTTTAGTTTCTTATTAGGAGATTTACACCCTCATGTAATGAGCATCCCATTCGTTGTCACTTATATAATTTTTGCAGTTATTATTGCAAAAAACCCTACAATTGATCCAATTAAAAACATTGTTTATTTCATCTTATTAGGATTAATAGGATGGAGTATTACTTTCCTTAGTGTATGGAATATTTCAATAATTACATTGATTATTATAGGGATTTCCCTATTAAAAATATTGAATTATCAAAATTATTCAAAAAACCAATTAATTGTATTCATTTCATTATTAGCGGCAATATCAGCAATACTGATATTGCCGCTAATAAATTCATTTGGATCTTCAATTCATGGAATTTATGCAACAAATATACAAAGTGATTTTTCACAAGAGGTAATTATTTGGTTTCCATTTTTATTAATCCATTTTATTTATTTAAGCCTAATAATCTGTAGACATCCTATAGGTAAAAACTGGAAAAAATCTTTATTGGTATCAGTAACAGTTGTAATTTCCCCAATATTTATTGCATTATTTTTACCATCAATCAATCCAGAACTCACTAACAAAACATTTACTGGATTTTTATTTTTATTTTTTTCTGCCACCAGTATTTTTTACACGTTTTCTTTAAATCAAAATTATTTAAACCACAAATCGGTCATTCCACTTGCATTAATTGGAGTGGCGTTCTTCATGTTAGCTATCCCAGAATTCGTATTTATAGGTGATATTTTTAATAACAGAATGAATACAATATTTAAATCTTATTATCTAGCATGGATTTTATTATCAATTACAAGCGGAATATGTTTATATGAAGTACAGAATGTTTTGATTAAAAAAACAATAGTTAAAAAAATCTCATTAATGTCAGTAATCTTGATCCCATTTTTGTTAGGACTTTTATACATTCCTGCTACAGTTCAAAATATTATGCCAAATTCATATAAATTCTCAATAGATGGCTTTTCTCACATCAAAAAGTATAGTCCTCATACCCATAATGCTATCTTTTATGCAAAAAAACATATCCCACCCGAAGAAGGAATTTTAGAGTCTGTGGGTGAATGGAATAATTTTGGAGTCATTTCTAGTAATACTGGAATCAGTAATATTATCAATTGGCCTGACCATGAAAAACAATGGAGAGGAAACAATTTAGAAATTCAATCTAGAGTAAAAAACGTAGACATTATTTTCAAAACAACTAATCTCAATGAAGCCAGGCAACTTTTAGACCTATATGGCATCAGTTTTATATTCATAGGACAAAATGAATCAATTAAATATAATCCAGTATCATTAAAAAAATTCAACTTAATGGCAACTACAATATTTTCAGAAACATATAATGGGCAAGAAATTAAAATCATGAAACTAAATAATGAATAAATATCTTAAGAATTCATCATTTATAAAAAAAGAATTTATTATATTCCCTTCAATATTTTTTATAGCTTTAGTTTTACGCCTATATGACCTTTCATCTAGAGCAATGCATCACGATGAAAGTTTACATGTTTTTTATTCTTGGAAATTATTTAAGGGGCTAGGGTATGAGCACAACCCTATGATGCATGGCCCATTACAAATGGAACTAACATCCATAATTTTTTCATTTTTAGGAGACTCTGACTTTTCTAGTCGATTACTTTATGCAATTTGTGGAAGTATTTTAGTTTTGATGCCATATTTTTTCATCAAACACATGAATTTAATATCATGCATATTAATAAGTCTGTTTCTCGCGGTGTCCCCCACAGTTGTATATTTCAGCAGATTTGCTAGAAATGATGTTTTAATGAATTTATTTTCAATAATATTGATCCTTCTAATTTGGAAATATTTTTCGAATAAAGATTCAAAATACTTATATCTAATTTCAATAGTTTTAGCATTGATTTTTGGAACTAAAGAATCTTCATATTTACTGATATTTATGCTCGTATCCTTCAATTTACTAAATATTGGATATATTGGTGTATCACAATTTAAATTACGCATGTATTCAAATTATTTAACATTTTCTGAACTAACTATCGCTCAAATAGTTGCGGGTGTTTTAACAGAAACACTTAGCATATTCAAACGTTCTTCACAAAGAATCACTGATAATAAATTTGTGTCAATGAGCGTATTTTTAATCACACTCACTCTCCCTCTTTGGGCAGCTTTTTCAGGAATACTTTTTAATTTTTTACCTATAGAAACCATCTTGATATCTTCGGATACCAATTCAGAAATTGGAATGCCTGCTGATAAAAGTAATTTATTAGCTATTCTAATCACATCATGTTTGTTTTTTTTATCTGTTCTTATTGGATTCAAATGGGGTAAATTATTGTGGCTAAAATGTTCAATGTTTTTTTGGGTAATATGGGCATCAATCTACACTACATTATTTACCAATATGCCTGATGGGATTTACAAAGGATTGTGGCAATCTTTGGGATATTGGATAGTTCAACAAGGAGAGGGTAGAGGCAATCAACCTTTTTATTACTATTTTGTTTTGAGTTCTATTTATGAATTAGCAATACTAATATTGAGTTTAATTGCAATCATTTACTATATAAAAATCAAAAAAATCAAACCCAATGATTTCACTTTTTTTTTAATTTTTTGGGTAATTACATCTTGGATAATTTACACATTAGCCAGCGAAAAAATGCCATGGTTACTATTTAATTTATCTGTTCCTATGATATTTTTATCAGGCAAATTTTTAGGTGACACCTTAACATCGTTAAGTTTAAAAGGAACACTGAAATATCAATCAATAGTTTTATCAGGTATTAGTTTGATTTTAATTTTCAATTTATGGGTCACTTATAGAGTAAATTTTATTAATAGTGATATTCCAAGAGAAATGTTAATTTACACACAAACATCCCCCGATTTGAAATCAATAAGTGATGCAATCAATATTTACCAAAATCCTTCCAACAAACAACAAAACATTTTAATTGATACAACTAGCGGATTTGTTTGGCCATGGGTTTGGTACCTAAGAAACAATGAAAATATTTTGTATCAAAACTTAACATCGCAGCCTATAGCACAATCTGATTTGGACGTTTTGATTATACATTCTACAAATATTTCAAAAGTACCTTCTGAAATAACTAAAAAATATCATGAACCTATTATTTTCCCTCACAGATGGTGGTTTCCTGAATCAACATACAGAAATTTAAATTTTCAAATGATTTTAGAACCTCAAAAAATTATAAGATTATTTGACTACCTAATCTTCACTAATGGAATATCTTCAAAAATTGGCAGTGAGGATGCCTATTTGTTTATCAAGTCAGACTTCCCTGATTTAAAAATGATTTCTGAAAATTTCAAATAACTAATATGGAATAAATAATGATAAAAACTTTTTTAATGATTTTTTCAGGGATATTACTTTTAGTTTTTTTTATTTGGACTTCTGATATTTCTAAAATGCTAGAACACCTAGAACAATCTAACTATTACATATTAATTCCTGGATTAGTATGTTATTTCATTAGCTTATGGGTCAGGACAATTCGATGGAAATATCTGATAGGCACACAACACAAACTTAAAAATAAAACTTTATTTCCAATGGTTGTTATAGGGTATATGGCAAACAATATTTTACCCTTAAGAGCTGGGGAATTTATAAGGAGCTATTTGCTATCTCAAAAATCATCAATCAAGTTGGCAACTGGAATTAGCACCATTTTTGTAGAAAGAATTATGGATGCTCTAGCATTGATATTTCTAGTAATAACAATGTCATTCTTCATACCAATTTCAGACATTCTTGACCATTTTGAAAATCTAACAAAAATTAATTCTTTAATCCTTATTTTAATTTTTTCGATACCTTTTTTATTAATCTTTACCCTATTATTAATTTCAGCTTTTCTCCCGAAAATAACGTTAAATTTCGTAGGATTTTCTTCTCAATTTCTTCCAAACAAAATCTCTAAAATATACTTAGAATTGTTTAATCAATTCTTCGATGGGTTCAAATATTTAAATAACAGAAAAACTTTAACTGTCACCTTATTTCTGTCAGTACCTATTTGGATCCTTGAATCACTATTGTTTTATTTTGTTTGTGTCAGTATAGGAATAGATCATAATTTTGAATCACACCTTTATTTAATCGAATCCTCTATTATGATTACAGGGATAGTTAATTTAGGAGCTTCTATACCTATCACTCCTGGAGGGATTGGGCTATTTGAAATTATTGCACGAGAAACATTACTACTCATCCCATATTCCAATACTTCCAGGTCTGAAGCAGCAGTTTTTGCTGGAATGACTCATGCATTATTAATTATTCCAGTAGTAATTTTGGGGCAGTTTTTTCTATGGAAAAATGGATTGTCTATCAAAAACATTAAATTAAATAAGGGAAATTCAAACAAATAAAATGAAAATTGCCATCCTTGGAGCAGGCGCTACTGGACTAACTACAGCCTTAAGACTTGCTCAAAAAACATCATCTGAAATTACCGTTTTTGAAAAAGACTCTTTTTTAGGGGGACATGCTTCAACATTCCAAGTTAACAGCACTCCAATAGAAAAAGGATATCATCACTGGTTCACTAGCGATAATAAAATCATAGAATTAATGAGTGAATTAGGATTACAAAATCACATTGGATGGTATGAATCTTCTGTAGGGACTGTTTTTAATTCAAAAATTTATGATTTCATGACTCCTATAGACCTACTAAGATACAAACCTCTTTCTATAATTAACAGAATTTCCTTAGGATTATCTAGCTTAAAAATTAGTAAAATAAAAAACTGGCATGATCTTGAAAACTTTACCGCCGTTGATTGGTTAAACAAAAACGTCAAGCCTCAAATTTATCACGCATTTTGGGAACCAATGTTGATAGGAAAATTTGGCGAAGAACACTATAAAGAAGTAGGAATGCCGTGGCTATGGGGAAAAATGAATACTAGATTCAAATCTAGAGAAGGGTTCTTGTCCAAGGAAAAACTTGGATACCCAATTGGAAGTTTTGATATTCTTTTCAATTCTTTGTCACAAAAATGCGAAAATTTAGGAGTAAAAATCCACTTAAATTCTCAGGTCAATCAAATAAAAAACAACCACGGAAGTCTTGAAGTATCTATTAGTGATGCAGAAACATTAAATTTCGACGCAGTAATTGCTACGGTCCCTTCTAATGTTTTTCATAGAATCACCACTGGGTTAGAGGAATCTTATATAGAAAAACTTCAAAATACACGCTATATGTCAGCTGTACAAATAATACTAGAATTAAAGCACCAGCTTTCAAAATATTATTGGCTAAACATCGCTGATAGAAGTTTCCCATTTGTAGGAGTAATTGAACACACAAATTTGGTTAATGAATCAATTTACGGAAATAGTCATATAGTTTATTTATCAAATTATCTTACTCCTAAAAACTCACTGTATCATCTTAATAAAACTGAATTGCTAGAAAAATATCTCCCATTTCTGTATCAAATCAACAATAAATTTTCAGAAAATTGGATTATAAAATCTCATTATCAAAAAATCCCTGGAGCGCAACCAATTATTGAATCACAATATTCAAACAAAATGCCCACACACGAAACAGGTATCAAAAATTTATATTTGGGAAACACTTCTCAAATATACCCTGAAGATAGAGGAACAAATTACAGTGTAGAACTTGGAGAAAAATTAGCTGAATTGCTAATAAAAAAATCAATAAACAATTGATTGAGAGTATATAAACCCTATGATATGCTTGTTTTAGTTTACAAAGATGAGGAGTACATCTTTGCCCGCTGATAACGACACTTTAAGAAAACAAATTATTGAAGCTATTGCTTCCCAACATAGACCTACTGTAACCGTTTTGTCTTCTTTACTTGCAATTCAAGACTCTATTGGTTACATACCCGATGAAGCAATTGAAGAAGTTGCAGTGCAGCAAAATACCACAGTGAACGCTGTATTTGGTGTTGCTTCATTTTACCCTAACTTTCGATTTAGTCCGCCCAATAAGCATTCGATTGAAGTATGTTGGGGACCTACCTGTCATTTACAAGGGTCATCCAACATTTTACAAGCAGTACTAAATTATCTAGAGCTAAAAGAAGAAGGAGATACTGAAGATGGAGAATTCTCTTTTAGGTTCAATACTTGCTTAGGAGCTTGCTCTCAAGCTCCGGTAATCAGCGTAAATCACGAGTTGTTTGGAAAAATTTCTCCAGATGAGTCTATTAACATAATAAATAAAATTAAATCATCGGACCCACATCACAAATAATGAATTTTGAAGAATTAAAAAATCAAGCAGATGAAAAATGGAATCAATTAAATGACTCCCCTACTCCTGTAATTAGGGTTGGTACCGCTATGTGTGGACATGCTTCTGGAGCATTTAGAGTAATCCAAGCGTTAAAAACTTTATTGGCCGAGAAAAAAATTGATGCAATTATTGAAGAAGTGGGATGTATAGGATTATGTTATGCAGAACCCTTAATTGATATCAAAAAACAAGGTAAATCAAGACTGTTCTTCAATAACGTCAGTGTAAATAATATAGAAGAAATTGTTGAAGAATATTTAGTCAACAATAAGATTAAAAATGCTTCAACATTAGGATATCTTGGAAAAGAAGGGTCAGTTTTCAATGAGCCAGACTTAAACACTCTCCCAGGAATAGCATTACAAGAAAGAATTGCACTTAGAAATGCTGGACACACAGCCCCTGGAGACATATTTCAATATATTGCTAACGGGGGTTACAGTGGGCTCAACAAAGCTTTATCAACTATGGAACCATCAGACGTAATAGAAGAAGTCAAAAATTCTGGATTAAGGGGACGTGGGGGAGCTGCATTTCCTACAGGAATCAAATGGAGTTTTTTGGTTGGGTCACCAGGACCTACAAAATATATTCTTTGCAATTGTGAAGAAGGTGACCCAGGAGCTTTTAATGACAAAGGTATATTAGAAAGTGACCCACACACTCTATTAGAAGGCTTATTGATCGCTGGATACGCAACAGGAGCAAGTAACGGAATCGTATTTATCAGACACGGACATGACGGACCTATCAACAGAACAGAAGAAGCCATCAAACAAGCAAAAGAATTAGGCATATTAGGTAAAGATATATTTGGTTCAGGTTTTGATTTTGACATTGAAGTGTCTTTAACTGGAGAGTCTTACGTTGCAGGAGAAGAAACAGCCTTAATGGAAGCTGTTGAAGGAAAAAGATCTATGCCTAGGTATCGTCCACCATTCCCGGCTGCATTTGGGGTATGGGGTAAGCCAAGTAATATTAATAATGTGAAATCTTTATCTTATGCTCCCGAAATTATATCAAAAGGTGCAGATTGGTTCTCATCAATCGGAGTGAATAAAAGTACTGGAACTGCTATTGTGTGTTTAAGTGGTGATGTTAATCAACCAGGTTTATACGAAGTTCCAATGGGACTTACACTGCAACAAGTAATCAATGATTTAGGTGGCGGAATGAAGAAAGACCAAACCCTAAAGCTACTACAAACTGGAGGCCCTTTGGGTGGTGTCCTTGGTCCTGACAGCACAGATATCCATATTGATTTTGATGAGATGAGAGCTGCTGGAGCTATATTCGGATCTGGTGGAATCATTGTTGGAAGTAATAAAGTTTGTGCAGTGGATCTAACAAGAATTCTTGTCGCATTTTGTCAATTTGAATCTTGTGGAAAATGCTTCCCATGTAGATTAGGAATGGAGCATCTTCTTGAGATTGTCGAAAGGATTTCTAATTTTGAAAGCCAGCCGGGAGATATGGATTTAATGAAAAGTGTGGGAGGAACAATGGAATCTGGATCACTTTGTGGTCATGGGCAATTAGGTTTTGGACCAATTCGATCTGCAATTACTCACTTTGAAGAAGACTTTCGTTTACACATAGAGGAAAGGATATGCCCGACGGGATCTTGTAACAACCCAAAAATTGTCCCAAAAAATACACGTCCATATGCTCAAGACTTTGTCGCAGGAGTGAAAAATGACTGAAAAGATAAACTTGATTATTGATGGTAAAGAAATACAAGCTGAACCAGGAAGCATGATAATTCAAGCTGCTATGGACAATGGGATGTACATCCCATATCTATGCTATTATCCAGGAATGAAACCTTACGGCGCGTGTCGAATGTGCGTTGTAAAAGCTGAAACACCAACACCCGACGGTTCCTACAGGTCGTTACCAGGAAATCCTGCTTCCTGCACTACGCCCATTTCTGAAGGAATGCGTGTAGAGACAAACACTGACGAATTAATTTCTCTTCGTAAAGGAATAATGGAATTACTTATTTCTGAGCATCCTCACGGATGTTTGAATTGTCACAGAATTGATCTTTGTGGACCTACAGATGTCTGCCTAAGACATGTAACAGTAAATGACAGGTGTGTCACTTGTCCTAAAAATGAAAGATGTGAACTAAAAGATACTGTTAGATACATGGAAATGGAATTGACTACACCATTAACTTACAACAATAGACATTTACCATTAGAAGTTAAAGATCCTTACTGGGATATGGATATGAACTTGTGTATTGTTTGTTCAAGATGCGTGAGAGCGTGTGATGAAGTTAGAGTTGATCAAGCTATCACATTAAAAGATAGATCTGGAAGAAGTATTATTGGAACGTCAAATGGAATCTCATTATTAGAATCCGGTTGTGAATTTTGCGGTGCATGTATAGATGTATGCCCAACAGGTGCTATAGTCGAACGAGATTATAAATGGGATAAAGCAGAAACCAAAACCACTACAACCTGCCCTCATTGCCCAGTGGGATGCCAAACATCATTGGATATTAATAAACGAAATAAATTAATTCGCTCAATTCCAGTTCGCGAAGCAGAAGCAAATCAAGGCATGACTTGCTTTAAAGGTAAATTTGGACTTGATTACGTCAATAATAGGAATAGAATCAAAACTCCTTTAATCAAAAAAAATGGACAATTAACTGAATCTTCTTGGCCAGAAGCCTTAGATTTAGTAGCTTCTAAATTTTCTCAATATAAAGGAAATTCGTACTCATTAATCTCTTCTGACAGAGGAACTAATGAAGATCATTTCATTGCTCAAAAATTTGCTAGACAAGTCATGGATTCAAATAACATAGATTTCTCTTCCAACACTAATACTGAGATATTCGATAATTTGTCAGATATGATTGGGCATCCATCCGCTACAAATACAATTTGGAACTTATTAAAATCTGAATTGTTTGTGATAATTTCTTCGAATATAACAGAACAACACAACGTATTAGGAGTTCCTATAAAACAAGCTATATCTAAGGGAGCAAAAGCAATAATTATAGACCCTAGAGAAACAGACCTTTCAAGATTCTCTGACAATTGGATTAAACCCAATATCAACACAGAACACATATTAATTGGCGGAATCATTCGGTCAGTAATAGACCAATCATTAGAAGATCATGATTTTTCAACTAAATCATGCGAAAACTTTGACGAGTTTCGAAACAGTATTTGGGACTTCGATCTTTCTAGAGTTTCTACAGAAACAGGAATTGCTCAAGATGAAATTCAAAATTTAGCAAAACTAATTGCTGAATCTCAATCTACATCATTTTTATATTCATTAGATACAATATCTTCAGAATTGAAATCTTCAGCATCAACATCAATAATAAATTTGGCTCTATTAACTGGAAATACAGACAAACCTGGTGCTGGTATTTACCCATTATTCTCAGGGCCTAATGAACAAGGAGCTAGAGACATAGGCTGCACACCCAATTTCATGCCTGGGTACAATCACAATCCTACAAGTGGAATAGGTTTGAAACAATTAAATGAATCTATCAATCGAGGTGATATTAAGGCTTTACACATTTTAGGAAATCAAGCTTCAATAGGTTCTGAATCAGGCAAAACTATTAAAAACATAGTCGATAAAGTAGAATTTCTTGTAGTACATGAAAGTTTCGAAAATGAATTCACTGACTGTGCAGACGTAGTTTTTCCGTCCAGTTTATTTGCAGAAAAAGATGGAACTTTTACTAACCTCGAGCGACGAATCCATAAGGTCAATCCTGCACTTGGGAGTAAATTTGACGAAGACGAGGATTGGCGAATTCTCTGTCAAATAGCCTTACGAATGGGATCAAATGCATTCAATTACAATACGTCCCATGAAGTATTCACTGAGCTTTCAACATTTATCCAAACTACTGATGAAATTAGTTTTGATAAAATTTCTGAAAGTGGTCAAATTTATGGAGTTGAAAGAAATTATAAATTTAAACCTTTAAGCATGACTCTATCTAAAGGATCTATTGCGACTGACACATTCCCTATGATACTAACACGAGGAAGAATTTTAGAAGAATCAACAGTAGATGCAAAAATCGAATTAGTGAATGATAAAAACTCTATTACAAGAAACGAAATAATTGAATTAAACTCTCAAGATGCTGCCGATATCAATATTTTGGAGGGTGATCCCGTAAAAATTATTGGAGAAAATTTCGAACTTTCTGGTGTAGCTCACCTCAACGGAATAAACAGTGGGACTGTTTCCACAACTCAACTTTTTGGATCGCTTATAGAAAAAGTTCAAGAGCATAAAACTGAAGATCCTATGTTGTATTTCGACGAGTTGACTTTAATTCCTGTGAGAATAGAGAAACCTTAAATATTCTTGTTGGAGATAATTTGACTAAATCAAATCCTTCAATCTTTCTCCATGAAACACAATGGTATATGCTTGCGGGCATCTTGAAATGATAGCAGATATAAAAATAATGATCTAAATTTATATCTTTAATTCTAGAAAAAATATTTCGAAAAAGAGATTAAGTGATATCAGTGGAGTCTATATGAAAAAGATCAAAGTTGGCATTGTAGGTTGTGGAGCAATTTCACAATTAAATGTACCAGGATATTTAGAAAATTCTAACTGTGAAATAATCAGTTTGTGTGACACTCAACATGCACGAGCTGAATCTCGATCTGAACAATGGGGAATCAGTCCTAAAATATATACAAATTTTGATGAATTTATCTCTGATAAAGAAATGGACGCAATAGAGATATTAACTCCAACTTTTCTTCATTCAGAACAAATTATTAAATCATTAAATCAAAAAAAACACGTATCTTGCCAAAAACCCTTATGCACAACATTAGATGAAGCTGAAAAAATCAAAACAACATTAAATGAATCAAAATCAAAATTTCGAATTACTGAAAATTATTTATATTACCCTCCCATAATTAAAGCAAAACAGCTCATCGATTCAGGAGCAATCGGAGAGCCTAACATGATTAGAATTAGGCATCTTCGAGGAAAATCTTCAAATTCATATAGACTAGAAGATGACACAAATGTATGGCGTAGAGACTCTAATAAAAACCCTGGTGGAGGACTATATGATGGTGGTTGGCATCATTATGCGACTGCTGTACATTTAGCAGGTGAAATATCTAAAATTTCCGCTTTTGTTTCAAAAAATGAAGATTTTATTGATGAAACTCCTAGCTCTACAATCTTTGAAGTAAAAAATCAAAAATGTCTTGTATCCATTGATTATGCATCATCTCCTGAAATGTATCTAAGATCAAAATATTACTCGGTAGACGAATTCTTTGAAATCATTGGAAGTGAAGGAACAATTTGGATTACTAGATGTACTGGCGAGATGTTAGATTTACCTCCTTTAATGATATTTAATGGAAATAAATCGACACACTATCAAATTGATTCAGATTGGATTTCAGGATTTAAGGGAGCAGCACACGCGTTTATAGAATCAATAAATAATGACTCTCCAATCGACATGAATATAGATTTTTCTACTCACGTTTTAAAAATAGCATTAGGGGTATACGAATCTTCAAATACCCTCCAAACTGTCACAATCAGCTAACATTATGACCACACCTGCTAGAGTTCAATATCTTAAAATCAAAGAAAAATATCAAAATGAGATTCTGTTTTTTAGGATGGGGGACTTTTACGAGACATTTGACAATGATGCAAAAATTTTATCTAAAGAATTACAAATTGCATTAACCTCAAAAGAAATGGGCAAGGGCAACAAAGTACCATTAGCAGGAATTCCTTATCACGCGATAAATAACTATTTACCTAAATTAATTAATAACGGATACAGGGTCGCTATTTGTGAACAAACTAGTGACCCTAAAGATTCAAAAGGAATTGTTGACAGGTCTGTGGTTCGAGTTGTGACTGCAGGAACTGTCACTGAGGACAATTTAATTGATAAAAACCTAAATAATTTTCTAATGTGCTTAGTCGCTGACAACAAATCTGCTGGACTAGCGTATATAGATATCACTACATGTGAATTTTTCACAACAGAACTTCCATTAGAATATTTGCACGCAGAAATAGCTAGAATTAATCCTAAAGAAATTTTAGTTTCAAATAAATCATTACTAAATCCCCAAAACAAATCTTCATTTGTAATTCAAGAAGATTCTTCAATGATCCCATATTTGGAATCTGCAGAACAAATCTTAAAAACCCATTTTCAAGTGAAATCTCTTGAACCATTTGGGTGCTCTAAATTACATTTAGCAATTAGAGCTTCTGCTGGAATAATTTCATATGTACAGAAAAATCAACCTTTATCTATTCCCAACATCACAAATTTAAAAACATTTTCAACTAATTCTTTTATGACTTTAGACAGTCAGACTATAAATAACCTTGAGCTATTTAAGGCAGGACGATCAGAATCTAAAAACTCTTCTTTGTTTAATATTCTAAATTTCACTCAAACTCCCATGGGTAGTAGGCTTTTAAGAAATTGGATTAGTCAACCATTGTTAGATATTAAAGAAATATCTCAAAGAGCAGATTCGATTACAGAATTTAAAAATAATCCTGAAACTTTTAAAAAAATTTCAGATCACTTAGAAAATATTTCTGACCTAGAAAGATTGATTACAAAAGTAAACTCAGGAACAGCTAATCCTCGAGATCTAATATCAATATCAAGTAGTTTAGAACAGATAACTCATATAAAAACTATTCTTAAAAAATCTAATATTTCAAAATTGAAATGGCTCGAATCTCCTATTAAAACTCACTTAAAAACAATCAGTTTAATTAACTCAGCTATTAATATTGATTCATCAACATTGGTAGGAAACGGAAAAACAATACAAAAAGGGTATTCAAAAAATTTAGACAGCTTAATAGAACTTTCTCAAAACTCTCAAATATCTATAGCAAATCTAGAAAATAAAGAAAAAGAAAACAGTGGCATAAAATCTTTAAAAATAGGATTTAATAGAGTGTTTGGGTACTATATCGAAATCAGCAAAAGTAACCTTGCGCAAATACCAGAAGGGTATATTCGAAAACAAACTTTAACAGGTGCAGAAAGGTTTATTACTGAAGAATTAAAACAACTTGAAGACGAAATTCTTACAGCAAAAGAAAAAATAGAAATCATAGAAAATGAGATTTTTCAAAAAATTTGCCATCAAATTTCATTGTCTATTAACTCAATCATTATTTCGGCAAATACTATTGCAATTGTAGATGTCATATCGAGTTTGACCATTGCAGCACAAGAGAATAATTATATCCGACCCAATATTTCCAATAATCTGAATACAGAAGTCATTGACAGTCGGCATCCAGTAGTTGAAAAAATTCTCTCTAAAAATGACTACATTCCCAATGATATTAAAATTGGAAATCCTGAAAATAAAATTAATGTTTTAACAGGACCTAACATGGCAGGTAAGTCCACTTATTTGAGACAAATCGGATTAATTAATCTAATGGCACAAATAGGGAGTTTTGTTCCAGCTTCATCTGCAGAAATCAGTTTAGTAGATAGAATTTTTACTAGAGTTGGACTTCAAGATGACTTAAGTATTGGACAATCAACATTCATGGTTGAAATGGTTGAAACAGCAACAATTCTGAATAACGCTACTTCTAAATCTCTAATTTTATTGGACGAAATTGGTAGAGGAACTAGTACCTATGATGGACTAGCTATTGCCCAATCAGTTGTGGAATTTATCCATAATCACCCTAAACTACAAAGCAAAACAATTTTTGCGACTCATTATCATGAAATGATAGATGTAGCCGATCAACTTGAAAATGCTAACAATTTACATGTTACTGTAGAGGAAAATTTTGGTGACATAATATTTTTAAGAAAAATAGATCAAGGTGGTGCAGGTAAAAGTTATGGCATTCACGTTGCTGATTTAGCTGGAATACCCAAAGACATTATCGACAGAGCTAGAAAGTTACTAAATGAATTTGAAAACTCAACTGCGACAAAAATAAATCCAGAATCGTCCAAACAATTATCGTTGATACCATCAAAAAATCAGGAAATCAAACAATTACTTTCAAGAATCAACATTGACGAAATCACTCCATTAGAAGCATTAACCATCCTAGATGATCTAAAACGAAAAATAATCGACTGAAAATCAACCGAGAGATTTGAAATGTTCCATAGCTTTTTGATACATATTCTGAACAGGAGCAGATTTACCTGTCCATAATTCAAATGAATCTACTCCTTGAAAAATTAACATCCATAACCCTTGGATTATTTCAGCTCCAGCTTCTTGAGCATTTTTTAAAAGAGGTGTGATTAAAGGGTTATAAACTATGTCATACACAACACAATTTACAGGAATTTGATCTGGACTCAATAATGATTCAAATTCCATTGAGGAATGCTTCATTCCTACGGATGTAGCATTAATTATCAAGTCAGATCTAAGAGAAATTTCTGAAATTTTTTCATCATAAATTGAAAGAATACTAAAAATTTCTTGGTTTACTCCAAAATCGTTTATCAGTTTTACAGCCCTGTCTACAGTTCTATTAGCTATAGTAATTGAATTTACTTTTTCATTGACTAACCCAAAAATAGCAGCTCTAGCAGCTCCTCCAGCACCTAAAATTAAAACATTTTTCCCTATAGGATCAAAAGATGCTATTTCCTTCAAAGATCGAATAAATCCTGAAACATCAGTGTTATAACCTTTTAACTTTCCTGAATTATTGACTATGGTATTAATAGCACCAATTTGTTTTGCAGTTCCATCCAATTCATCAACCATACCATAAGCTAATTCTTTATATGGAATAGTAACGTTTGCTCCCAAACTATTAGGTTTCCTTAACAAATTTACTCTTTCGTGCAATTCATCCTTAGAGAATTCCCAAACTTCATACAATGCAGGTATTTGACAATATTTAAAAGCTACATTTTGAAAAACAGGCGAAAGAGAATGCGAAAGCTTTTCCCCAAAAATTCCGACTTGATACAAATCATTCCTCTTATAGTTGATTTCAAACTTTTTGACTGTTAGGATCAATTTAAGTTAGTTACTAGGATTTTATCATTCATCTACAATCTTCATCCCAAAAAATCGAACGAATAGCTCACTATATCTCAAATTGCACTAACTGCCCTCTAAATAAATACAGAACCAAAACAGTCCCAGGGCAAGGCAATCCAAATGCAGACATACTTTTGATTGGTGAAGCTCCAGGAGCAAAAGAAGATCTAGAGGGAAGCCCGTTTATTGGGAGAGCAGGCAAAGTTCTTGACGAACTTTTAAATCACATCAACTTATCTAGAGAAGATATTTTTATTACTAATATGGTTAAGTGCAGACCTCCTAAAAATAGAGATCCTTTTAAATCAGAAATTTTGCAATGTAACACTTTTTTGGATCAACAAATTGCATATATAAATCCTAAATTGATAATCACATTAGGTAAATTTGCATTCAAAAAGTTCTTCCCAATTCAATCGATGAGTGATAATAGAGGAGCCCCTCAAAAATGGAATGATTTAATGATTTTTCCGGTATACCACCCGGCTGCAGCTTTATATAACCCCAATCTAAAGACAAAAATGTTGAGTGATTTTGAACAAATCCAAAATATCCTTAATGAAGTTGTCTTAGATAACAAACTCAAACAAATAAATTTATTATGAATAATGATTCGAAAATCAAAATTATTCACTTGGGCGGACTAGGCGAAATCGGCCGAAACATGATGTTAATTGGATTCGAAGAAGAATATCTAATCATAGATTGCGGAATTTCTTTTCCTCCTTCTGATCTATTAGGGGTAGATTTAGGAATTCCTGACATGACATTTATTGACAAAATTTCCAACAAAATCAAAGGTATTCTTATTACGCATGGACATGAAGATCATATAGGAGGTCTTCCGTTCTTATTAAATCACACAAACGCACCTATTTTTTCTTCAAAACTAACACACGGATTGATAAGTGTGAAATTAAAAGAATTTGGAGCAATTTCCAAAACTAGTTTAAATATTATTCAACCATTTAAAAATATAAATATTTCCAAATTTTCTGTCCAATTTTTCAACGTATGCCACTCAATCCCCGATGCGATGGGTATTACAGTAAACACTCCGTTAGGTATGATTGTGCATACTGGAGACTTTAAAATTGACCACTCTCCTACGGATGGCAAATTAATAGATTTTCAAGCTCTCGGATCATTATTTTCAAGTGGCGTTTTAGCACTCTGTTCCGATTCAACCTATGCTGAACTCAAAGGATTTACGCCATCTGAGTCTCAAGTCACTCGCACTTTATATGATGAAATCAGAGAATCTAAGGGAAGAGTAATTATTTCTACTTTTGCTTCTCAGATTTATAGAATTCAGCAAATTATTGATGCCTGCAAAATGACTGATAAAAAAGTCTCAATCGTTGGAAGAAAAATGAGTACTAATATCAAAATGGCATTAAAGTTAGGCTACTTACAAGATTCAAAAAATTGTATTACTGATATCAATTCTTTATTAAAATTACCTGATAAAAAATGTGTATTAATTACTACAGGATCACAAGGTGAACCCACTTCAGTAATGACACAAATTGCAAATCAAATTCACCCTAGAATTATCGTTAAAAATGGAGACAAATTCATTTTTTCGTCCTCTCCTATTCCAGGAAATGAGCTTCAAGTTGTAAAGAATATCGACAAACTTTTTAAACAAGGAGCTGATGTAATTTACAACAAAATTGCAAAAGTTCATGTCAGAGGGCACGGGAGTCAAGAAGATTTAAAATTAATGATTGGAATAGCAAAACCTAAATATTTTATCCCTGTTCACGGAGAACACAGACATTTAATTGCACACTCTAAATTAGCACAACAAATGGGAATCTCAAGTGAAAACAACTTTGTCATGCAAAATGGAGATATACTGGAAATTGATTCAGTAAAAGCATCAATAGTTGATCAAGTCCCAGCTGAAAACCTATATTTTGACGGTAAAACAATCAGAAATGTAAAAAGTCATTTGATTTCTGACAGAAAAGATCTTTCACGTAACGGCATAATTTATATTCATATTTCCTCTTTAACAAATACTCGATCGCAGAAATCTTTTACTTTAAATTCTCATGGATTATTTGAGCATGTAACTGATACTGAAATCCTAGAAAATACTAAAAATTATGTACAAACACTGCTAGCCAATTCCACTTCTAAAGATATAAATTTAGATAACATAAAAAGTAAAATAATTACAGAAGTGAAGTCATTTGTTTCAAAAAATACTGGGAAAAAACCAGTAGTCATAGTTGAAATCCAACACTAAATTAGGGACAAAAATAGTGACCAGTCTAATTGAAAGTATAGAAAAAATTTTTATGATTGGGGGATTAGGAATTTTCTTAATCACAGCTTGGATATTTTACTTTTTAGGTGCTTTAAAATTTAAGTCAATTAGAGAATTTTTGTTATTTAGATATCAAGTGATTCTAGGATTTATAATTTTTACCGTAGCTATATGGGGATTATTTAGTCTAATTAATCCTCCAAACGGATTTCCTGGATGGACAAAACAATCCATAAACTCCAACTTGGGAGGATCAATAGGATCAATGATCTTAGGGGATTCTCTAATTAATCAAATTTTAAGAATCTCTAGTTTGATTTTTCTGACCCTAATTGTAATTAAACCTAAATCTTCAATTTTAATAGTTAAATTTATTAAAATTATTTTCCAATTACTTCGAATTATGTTTAAGAAGATTATTTCAAATTACTGGTCTAAAAACTCAACAAACAAGTCAACACCAATTCCTGAATACTCAACAAACAAATCAACACTAATTCCTGAAAACTCCCCACTAATTACTAAAACTGTTGATGACAGGAGTAGGAGTACCTCAAAATCATCTTGGGGCTCAGCAGCAAATAACCTAGGATATTTTGTTGTTAACGAAAAAGAAGAACAAAAACCTCATCAAGAAATTTTATCGGAGGAAAAATCTGAGGGAACAGTCTCAGATTTCAATAATCAACATAATGCTCGATTCAGTGACCCTAATGAGGTAGACACTGATCCCAAACGCCAAAACCAATTTTGGGAAACTTCTCCTATGAAGGATCCAATTAAAAATACTGAGGAAATCACCACAACAAATACTTCAAAAAAAAAATGGGCTTTACCTGACGTATCACTTCTATCTTCAGCATCTCACGGAGGCATTAGCCCTGAAGAAATTTCTGAAACATCCCAAATAATTAAAAAGACCTTCGCTGAATATAAAGTAGAAATTGAGGTTGAAAAAGTTCGGCCTGGGCCTACAGTAACTATGTATGGGATTCAGCCAGGTTGGGTCAGAAAAAACAGAAACGAAAAAACTAAAGATGAAAATGGGAATCAAATCATCTCAAAGGTTGAAGAAAAAACTAGGGTAAGCGTTGACAATATTTTAAGACGAGAGAAAGACCTTGCCCTTGCACTAAAAACTCCTAGCCTTAGAATAGAAACTCCTGTAATGGGGGAATCATTATTAGGGATTGAAGTCCCAAACCCCAATCCTAGCTTAGTTGCTCTAAGAAATGTAATGGAAAGCAAAATTTATAAAGATTTTGAATCTAAAGCGGCCTTACCTATAGCTCTTGGCAAGGGCTCTGATGGAGATGAAGTAGTATTTGATCTCACTAAAATGCCTCACTTACTAATAGCTGGGGCAACAGGAAGCGGGAAAAGTGTATGTATAAATGCAATAATTTCTTGCTTGATAATGGAAAGAACTCCAGAACAACTTCAAATGGTATTGGTAGATCCAAAAAGAGTAGAACTGACACCATATAATCAAATACCGCACCTAATAGAGCCAGTAATAGTTGAAACTGATCAAGTTGTGAATACTTTAAAAGGGATTATTCGCGAAATGATGGACAGGTATCGACAAATGGAAGAAATAGGAGCAAGAAATATAGAATCTTACAATCAAAAATCATCTTCAAAGTTTCCTTACATTGTCGTTGCTATAGATGAATTGGCTGATTTAATGATGACTGCAGCATTTGATGTAGAACAATCCATTTGTAGGCTAGCACAGTTAGGTAGAGCTACTGGCATCCATCTGATAATTGCTACTCAACGACCATCCGTAGATGTAATCACAGGCTTAATCAAAGCAAATTTCCCTAGTAGAATCAGTTTTGCTGTAACTTCTCAAATCGATTCTAGAACTATTATGGATACTTCTGGAGCAGAAAAATTATTGGGAAGAGGCGACATGTTATACCAACCTATTGATGGAACAAGACCTTCTAGGGTTCAAAATGTATTTATAAGTGATGATGAAATTAAAAATTTAGTCTCACATTGGAAAAACAATCCTAAAGGGTTTAAACCTCAAATCGATATTCACACAATAGGCGACCCTATAGGTTTACAATCTAATATAGATGCATCTTCAAAGTCGGATCAATTGATTGATCAAGCAATTGCAGTAGCACAAAAAAACAACAAAATATCCACATCTCTGTTACAAAGAAGGCTGAGGATAGGTTATCCAAGAGCTGCTAGGCTTATGGACGAACTTGAAGATATGGGAATTGTCAGCGCTAGCGATGGATCAAAATCAAGAGATGTTTTAATCAGTTCCTAACTATAACACTCCTCCATACTGCGATCTGCTAGACTCAAATGAATTAATACTATCCTCTTCTTCTAACGTTAACCCTATATCATCTAGTCCATTTAATAGACAATGTCTACGAAATGGCTCAATATCAAAATCCAATACAATTTCTTCATTAGAGTCCCATATTTGTTGCGACTCTAAATCTATTGAAAGACTGTAATTTCCGTCTAATTCTGAGTTAGATATAATTTTTTTCACAACTTCTTCAGGAAGAACTATAGGTAAAACACCATTTTGAAAGCAATTGTTATAAAAAATATCTGCAAAACTAGGAGCAAGAATACATTTAATACCAAAATCTTGTAAGGCCCAAGGAGCATGCTCTCTTGAAGAACCTGAACCAAAATTCCTACCGCTAACTAATATACTTGCATCTGTGTATGGCTTTTGATTTAAAATAAAATCCGGATTTTCAGACCCGTCTTCTAAGTACCTCCAATCGTAAAACAGAAATTCTCCAAACCCAGTCCTTTCCACTCGTTTAAGGAATTGTTTAGGGATAATTTGATCCGTATCTACATTCACTCTGTCTAATGGAGCAACATTGCCTTCAATTACTCTAATAGGTTCCATTATTTCCTCTCATTTTTGATGTTTACCAATTACGAATATCAACAAAATGGCCTTCAATTGCTGCTGCTGCTGCCATTTCAGGACTCACCAAATGAGTCCTTCCACCTTTTCCTTGCCTACCTTCAAAATTTCTATTAGAAGTCGACGCACATCTTTCCCCAGGCTGAAGAATATCAGGGTTCATTCCTAAACACATAGAGCATCCAGCTTCACGCCAATCAAATCCCGCTTCGGTCAAAATTTTATCTAGACCTTCATTCTCTGCTTGTCTTTTTACAGCCACAGATCCTGGCACTACCATTGCATACACATCATCACTAACTTTTTTTCCTTCAGCAATTTTTGCTACAGCCCGTAAATCCTCAATCCTAGAATTAGTACATGACCCAATAAATACTCTATCTATAAAAATATCTTCGAATTTGGTACCGGGTTCTAAATCCATATACTCTAAAGCTCTTTCTACAGATTCTTTTTCACTAGGATCATCATAATCCATAGGATTGGGTACTTCAGAATTAACGGGTAAAACCATTCCAGGGTTTGTTCCCCATGTAACATGAGGTTCAATTTCACTACCTTTAATTATAATAACTTGATCGTATTTTGCGTCTTTGTCAGAAACTAATTGAGCCCATTTCTCAGTAGCGATATCAAAATCAGTTCCTTGCGGAACAAATTCTTTCCCTTTCATATATTCAAAAGTTTTATGATCTGGTGCCACCATCCCGGCTCTAGCTCCTGCTTCTATGCTCATATTGCATACTGTCATGCGACCTTCCATTGAAAGAGATGTAATGGCTTCACCTGTATATTCAACAGCAAATCCTGTAGCACCCGCAGTCCCTATTTTTCCTATAATAGCCAAAATTATATCTTTAGCAGTAACCCCTTCCGAGACCGATCCTTCCACTCTGATTTCCATAGTTTTAGGTTTAAATTGTCTCAATGTTTGAGTTGCCAAAACATGTTCCACTTCAGATGTACCTATTCCCATAGCAAATGCACCAAAAGCACCATGAGTAGAAGTATGACTATCACCACAAACAATAATTTTCCCAGGTTGGGTATGCCCTTGTTCAGGTCCAATTACATGGACTATACCTTGCATAGCACTAAATCTATCATATAAAGTGACTCCAAATTCATCACAATTATTAGACAAAGTATCCAGTTGCTGTTGTGCAATAGGATCAGTAATAGGCAAAGACAAATCCCATGTAGGGGTATTATGGTCAGCGACAGCAACGGTCAAATCTGGCCTTCTAACTTTACGACCTGACATCCTTAAACCATCAAAAGCCTGAGGTGAAGTTACTTCGTGCACCAAATGTAAATCAACATACAACAGTGAAGGCTTACCTTCTTCTTCTTTGATGACATGTGAATCCCAAATTTTTTCAAATAATGTGCGAGGCCTCATCAATTAAATACTCCTTATTTAATCTTGAAATTTTTCATCTATACTTACAGCTCTATTCAAAGCATTCATATAAGCTTTAGCGCTAGCTACGATAATATCAGTATCACTTCCTCTACCAACAAAAATATTCTCATCTTTTTCTATTCTAATAGTCACATCACCGATAGCATCTATACCTTCAGTAACAGAATCAACTCTAAATTCTGTAAGAACATTTTCAACAGCTATAATTCGATTAATTGCTTGGTATACAGCATCTACTGGGCCAGTGCCTGTAGCAGCATCAGTAAACTCAGTTCCATCTCGATCAATTAATTTGACAGTAGCAGTGGGTATACCTTGATCACCTGTTGATACTTGGACATGTTGCAATTGATATAAATTAGGGACATCAGAAGTTCGTCTAGAATTAGACATCAAAGCTTCTAAATCTTGATCATTAATTTCTCTTTTTCTATCAGCTAAAAGCTTAAATTCTTCAAAAACTTCACTTAGCTCTTCTTGATCTAAATGAAATCCTAACTCTTCAAGCCGAGAACGCAAGCCTGCCCTACCGCTTAATTTACCCAAAACTAATGAATTACTTGGCCATCCTAC
Organism: SAR202 cluster bacterium AG-426-M11; assembly: GCA_003213095.1. Taxonomy (GTDB): domain Bacteria; phylum Chloroflexota; class Dehalococcoidia; order Lucifugimonadales; family UBA826; genus AG-426-M11. The sequence continues at coordinate 65,166 of QCNV01000002.1, forward strand.
TTTTTGGGGATCAATCAATTCAAAAGTAGTTTTATCCTTAAGAACTCCATCTTGATGTATCCCTGAAGCATGACGAAATGCGTTGGCTCCAACAATTGCTTTATTTGGCTGAACGGGAAAGCCTGTAATGTCACTTACCAGTCTACTAGTTCTATAAATTTGTGTAGTGTCAATATCAGTAGATACATTAAACAAATCTTCTCTTGTATCAATAGCCATGATGATTTCTTCCAAAGAAGCATTCCCAGCCCTCTCTCCTAAACCATTAATACAACCTTCTACTTGTCTTACACCAGAACCAATAGCAGCTAAACTATTTGCAACAGAAAGCCCTAAATCATTATGACAATGTACACTTAATACTGCTTTAGATATATTTGGAACATTAGATTTAATATCCTCTATTCTTTTTGCAAATTCTGAAGGAATCGTGTATCCAACTGTATCAGCAATATTCACAGTCGTAGCACCAGCATCAATTACTGCTTCTAATAATTGATATAAATATTCAGGATCAGTTCTAGTAGCATCCATAGGAGAAAACTCAACATCTTCGCAATATGATTTTGCCCTTTCTACAGAGGATACAGCGATGTCTAATACCTCTTCAGGATTTTTTCTAAGTTGATTCATTATTTGAATATCTGAACTAGATATGAATACATGGATTCTAGGTGATTGTGCATCCTTTACACCTTCCCATGCTTTATCAACATCGTCTATATAACATCTAGCTAATGAGGCAATGATAGGTTTACGTACTTCGGAAGCAATAGTTTTAACTGCCTCTAAGTCTCCAGGAGAACTAGCAGCAAACCCAGCCTCAATAACATCAACTCCTAGCTTTTCTAATTGCTTAGCAATTTCTAGTTTTTCAGCAGTAGTCAAACCTATGCCTGCAGATTGCTCTCCATCTCTTAATGTAGTATCAAAAATGATCACCTTATCTTTTCCCATCATAATCTCCTCTTATTAGTCGGTATCAGCAAGAAAAGTCATCATTCCTCTAAGTTCTTTTCCAACTTTTTCAATCGGATGACCTGCATTTTCTTCCCTCAATTTGTTAAATGTATGCCGACCTTCATCGTTTTCAGCAATCCATTCTCTGGCAAAAGTACCGTCTTGAATCTGCGCCAAAACATTTTTCATGTTTGCTTTCACATTCTTATCCACTACTTGTGGACCTCTAGTGTAATCTCCATATTCGGCAGTATCACTAATAGAATATCGCATGTACTCCATACCACCTTCATAAAACAAATCAACAATCAATTTTAATTCATGCATACATTCAAAATATGCCGACTCAGGTTGATATCCTGCCTCTACTAAAGTCTCAAATGCTGCTTTAACTAGTTCAGCTACTCCACCACATAAAACTGCTTGCTCTCCAAACAAATCTGTTTCAGTTTCTTCCTTAAATGTAGTATCTAAAACTCCTGCTCTAGTACACCCAACACCTCTTGCGTAAGCTAACCCAATTTGATGTGCTTCTCCAGAAGCATCTTGATGGACTGCTAATAAGCCTGGTACTCCAGAATTTTTGGTGTAGACTTCTCTCATTCGATGACCAGGAGCTTTGGGGGCTACCATAGAAACATCTACTCCATTAGGAGCTACTATTGCTTCGTAATGAATATTGAACCCATGTGCAAACATCAGGGTTTTTCCAGGTAGCATATGCTGTTGAATAGATTCTTTATAAACGCTTGCTTGTAAATGATCAGGAAGTAACATCATAATCACATCAGATTTTTCAGCTACTTCTGAAACAATCGCTACTTCTAAATCATCACTTTCAGCTTTGGCCCAACTTTTACTTCCATCATACAATCCAACCATCACATTCAAACCCGAATCTCTCAAATTCAAAGCATGTGCATGACCTTGGCTTCCATATCCAATAATCCCTATAATTTTATCTTCTAAAACACTTAAATCCGCATCTGTTTCATAGTACATTTCTGCCATTTCTTTACTCCTTAAATCTTATCAATTAATTTTCTGGACCACTAAGAGACTCAAAGGCAACTCCTCTACTCATAGCCACCGTGCCTGTCCTCATGACTTCATGAACACCAAATGTAGCTAATAAATCTACTAAAGAATCTACTTTATCTTCATCTCCAGTCACTTCTACCATCAATGTATCTTTAGAAACATCTACAATTTTTGCTCTAAAAATCTCTACTATCTGCATTATTTCTCCGCGATTAGAAACATCGGAATTGACTCTAATTAATGCTAATTCTCTAGAAACAGCATTTTCATCAGAAATATCTAGTACTTTAATAACTTCAACCAATTTATTTAAATTTTTAGCTACCATTTCAACAGTTTTAGTATCACCTTGAACTACAAATGTCATCCTAGACAATCCTGATGTTTCACTTTGACCAACAGCTAGACTAGATATGTTATAACCTCTCCGGCGAAACATACTCGAAATCCGATTCAATACTCCAGGACGATCTTCAACCAATGCTGTAATTGTGTGCTTTTCAGAAAAAGAACTCATTATGAAGTCACCTTTTGGTCAAGATTTTCTTCAATAATTTCATTAACTGTCATACCTGAAGGAATCATGGGATAAACATTGTCTTCTTGTTCAACAATAAAATCTATTAAAACTGGTCCATCGTGATCCATCGCCTCAGTAATAGCAGGTTTAACTTGAGTTTTATCAGTCACGCGAATTCCTTTAATTCCATATGCTTCTGCTAATTTCACGAAGTCTGGATTACCTGAATAACCTGTAGACACATATGAACTCTCAAAAAATATTTCTTGCCATTGACGAACCATTCCTAAAAATCCATTATTCAAAATAGCAAATTTAACAGGAAGTCTGTTTTCAACAATCGTCGCTAGTTCAGACATAGTCATCTGAAATCCTCCATCTCCACAAATAGACCAAACTGTTGCATCAGGATCTGCAACTTGAGCACCCATAGCCGCAGGGACCTCATACCCCATAGTACCTGAACCCCCTGAAGTCAAAAAGGAGCACAGTTTTTTGAATCTATAATGTTGAGCTGCCCACATTTGATGTTGGCCTACTCCAGTAACTAAAGTAGCTTGACCATCAGTAATTTCTGAAATGTCTTTAATTACTTGGCGTGCCAATAACTTATCAGTCTGAGGAAGCTTCAATGAAGGATGTTCTATTTTTAATTGATCAATTCTCTTTAACCATTCAGGATGAACCGATTCCTCAATAATAGGATTCAACTCTAGTAGTATTTCTTTTACGTCTCCCACAATAGGAACATCAACAGATATATTTTTTCCTATTTCTGAGGGATCAATATCAATATGAATTTTCCGAGAATTAACAGCAAATTTCTGAGGATTACCTGTAATCCTGTCGTCAAACCTCATTCCTAAAGCAATTATTAAGTCAGCTTCATCTAAGGCTAAACTAGAGTATGCCATCCCATGCATACCAGGCCATCCAGTCCAAAGAACATGATCTTCTGGAAAACAACTAATTCCCAAAAGAGTAGTTATTACAGGAATTTGGGCTTTCTCTGCTAAATTTCTCAGCTCATCATATGCTTTAGAAATAATTATTCCATGACCTGCTATAATCACTGGCTTTTCAGCTTGAGATATTAATTTTGCAGCTCTTTTGATTTGGCGATTATTTCCTTTTATGCTAGGAGAATATCCAGGTAAATCAATAGACGGCTCATCAGAATAATCTACCTGCTGAATAAAAGCATCTCTAGGTATATCCACAAGGACCGGACCTGGTCGTCCAGAATTAGCAATATAAAAGGCTTCTTTAATTGTGTCTGCTATATCTCTAGCATCCATAACTAAAAAATTATGTTTAGTTATAGGTAAGGTAATTCCAGTAATATCTGTTTCTTGAAATGCGTCAGTACCTAAAGTCCAACTATTAACTTGTCCTGTCACTATAACTAATGGAACAGAATCCATCTGAGCTGAAGCAATTCCTGTCACTAAGTTCGTAGCACCAGGCCCAGATGTAGCAAATGCTACTCCTGGCTTTCCGGTAATTCGTGCATATGCATCTGCAGCTAAAGAAGCCCCCTGTTCATGCCTTACTAAAATATGCCTCAATTCCGGGTATTCAGGCAAAGTTTGATAAAGGGGCAAAATTGCTCCTCCAGGAATACCAAAAACCACATCACACCCCTCTCTTAACAAACTTTCGCAAACTATCTGTGACCCTTTTTTGATCATCAATTTCCCCTAATAAATATTAATAAAATTTTTATTTTTTAAACCCAAAAAATAATCCCGCCCAAATTTCATAAGGGACGGGATTTAAATTGGTACATTTTCCCGCGGTACCACCCAAATTGTCATAAATGACCACTTAATTAAGCTTTTACGAAGCTAACGTCTAGATCTAATTATTCCTGTTCAAACTAGAAGCTCACGGGCGAGTTCACTGTTCAAGATGTAAGGAGTTTCAGCCTTGCTCCTATTCTCTATAATATCTCTAAGTAGTTACTACTCCCGGTCTAAGCAATTAAATTATTCAGTTTTAGGAGTGAAATATTAGCATTATCGCCACAATATGGTCAATAAAATTTAACAACATTTCAACACTGACTATAATTATCCAAGGCATCGCCAGCCAAGAATCTGTATTATAATAATAATTATTGAGAGGTAATAAAGCATATGATTGACCACGACGTATTAATTATTGGCGCAGGATTAGCTGGATTGAGAGCAGCTCTTTCAGCAAAAGAAGCTGGAGCAGATGTAGCGGTAGTCACTAAAGTGCATCCTGTAAGAAGTCACTCAAACGCCGCTCAAGGAGGAATCAACGCAGCCTTAACTGATAGAGGTGATGACTGGAGAGACCATGCATATGACACTATCAAAGGAAGCGATTTTCTCGGAGATCAAGACGCTATTGAAGTCATGTGTCGTGAAGCTGGTGATGAAGTTATTTCCATGGAAAACATGGGAGCTATATTCAACAGGGATGAAAACGGTAAATTAGGAACAAGAAGTTTTGGCGGACAAAGAGAAGCTAGGACATTTTTTGTAGCTGACTTCACTGGACAAGCATTATTACATGTACTTTACGAACAAATTGTTAAAGCTGGAGCTTTTGTATACGAAGAATGGTTCGTACTTTCGCTCATAGTCAGAGATGGCAAATGTGGTGGAGTTGTGATGATGGATATTAGAACAGGAAAGATCGAAGTCGTTCGAGCTAAAGCTGTAATCCTTGCTACTGGAGGATTAGGCAGAGTATTTGAACCCAGTACTAATGCTCTTATCTGTACTGGAGACGGAATGAGCCTTGCGTATAGAGCAGGGGCAGAATTAATGGATATGGAAATGGTTCAATACCACCCCACCACACTCAAAGGAAGTGGAGTATTGCTCAGTGAAGCTGCTAGAGGAGAAGGAGCTTACTTATTAAACTCTGAAAACGAACGATTCATGTTGAAATATGCTCCTGAATTTAAAGAATTAGCATCAAGAGATGTGGTCTCTAGGTGTGAACAAACAGAAATAGACGAAGGAAGAGGTGTAGACGGATGTGTTTTACTTGACCTCAGACACTTAGGAGAAAAATATATCAGTGAAAGACTTTCACAGATTCGAGAGTTGGCCATGGATTTTGCGAACGTTGACATGGTCAAAGAACCAGTTCCCGTAATGCCTGGAATGCATTACGCAATGGGTGGAGTTAAAGCTGATATAGACGGAAAAACAGCTATCCCAGGATTATATGCCGCAGGTGAAGTAGCCTGTATCAGTGTTCATGGAGGGAACAGATTAGGTGCCAACTCACTATTAGACACATTAGTTTTTGGAAGAAGATCGGGAATTCATGCTGCTGAAATGATCAAATCAGTCCAACATCTATCTATTGATGATTCTGCTGCCCAAGATGATATTGATAACATAAACAGTTTACTATCCAATGAAAAAAATGAATCATTCGGTCAAGTAAGGCTAGACATGGGTACGGGAATGAAAAATCATCTAGGAGTTTACAGAGACCAAAACAGCATGGAAAAAGCTCTTGAGCTTGTAAAAGACGTGAAAGAAAGAGCCAAGAGTATTTATGTTGCTGATAAATCTAAAACATTTAACACAAATCTTATGTTCTCTATAGAACTAGGATTCATGACTGAATGTGCAGAAGCAATTGCTGCAAGTGCAATACAAAGGAAAGAAAGCAGAGGGGCTCATACGCGAACTGACATGCCTGATAGAGATGATGAAAATTGGTTAAAACATATTTTGGTAACTAAAAAAGATGACAGTCATGACATTTCGTTTCTTGATGTAATTATTACAGATTGGGAACCCGTCATTAGACAATACTAAATTAATATTTGAGAGGAAAAATGGAAGTCAACTTTAAAGTTCAAAGATTTGATCCTGAATCGACAGATTTGGTTTCACACTATCAAAATTACCAAGTTGAAATGACAGAATCATCTACAGTTTTAGATGGTCTGATCAAAATACGCGAAGAAGATGATGGAACATTGAGCCTGAGATGCTCTTGTAGAGCTGCTATATGTGGATCATGCGCTATGAGAATTAATGGTGAAGCAGGACTTGCCTGTAACACAAAAATTGTTGACGTCATTCCATCAGATGGATCACCAATCACTATTGAACCTGCCGGAAACCTTCCAGTGATAAAAGATTTAATTGTTGATTTTCAACCTTTTTGGTCAAAATTTAAAGCAGTTGAACCTTGGCTACAGCCTGGAGAGATTGAACCTGAAGGTGAATATCTTGCGCCAGAAGAAGACATGATTCACTTAGCTGGAGTTGTATCGTGTATTTTATGTGGAGCTTGTGTGTCAGACTGTACTGTATTAGAAGTTGACGACAACTTTTTAGGACCAGCGGCATTAGCCAAAGCTTACAGATTTTCTAGAGACCCAAGAGATGAGTCAGACAATCAAAGGTTAGCACAACTAAACCAACCTGGTGGAGTTTGGGATTGCACCAGATGTATGAAATGTGTCGAAGTCTGCCCTAAGGGCGTTGACCCTATGGATAGAATAATGTTACTTAGAGAAAAAGTGATGGATGCAGGTCACAATAATACAAGTGGCGCTAGGCATGCTAACGCTTTTGCAAAATTTCTTAAAAATAGCGGATGGTTAGATGAACTCAGATTACCCGTCTTGAGCTTTGGGATTTTTAATATTAAGGCTATGATAGGACTTATACCATTAGGAATCAGGTCACAGCTTGCTGGCAAACGCCCCCCTATTTTCCATCACAAATTATCCAGTGCAAAAGAAATCAAAAAAATATTTGAAAAAGTTGAGTCTAAAAAATGAAATATGCTTTTTACCCGGGATGTGTTGCTAGAGGTGCATGCCCCGAACTTTACAGTGCCACTCTAGAGGTTTGTGAAATTTTAGGGATTGAACTAGACGAACAAGCATTAGAGGGTGCAGCTTGTACTGGTGCAGGTGTTTTGCAAGAAAAAAACCTACTACTCGCAGACACACTAAACGCCAGAACATTTGCTTTGGCTGAAAAATCAGGGCTCCCTTTAATGACAATTTGTAGTACTTGCCAAGGAGTCATGTCTCAAGCAAACCAAAGGTTAACTGAAGATCCAGAATACTTAGCTAAGGTAAACGAAACATTAGCTGACGAGGGGTTAGAATATAAAGGAACAATAGATCCAAAGCACTTATTGTGGATCATTGCTGAAGATCTAGGAATTGATTTCTTAGAATCAAAAATCGTTCGCAAGCTAGAAGGTTTTAAATTTGCTCCTTTTTATGGATGTTACATAGTTAGGCCGTCAAAAGCACTCAAGCTAGATGAAAACCCTAATAGAAAACAAGCCCTAGAACAAGTAATTGAAACAGTTGGAGCTGAAGTCGTAGAGTTTCCTGGTAGTACTCTTTGCTGTGGATTCCCAATCCTAACCATTAATCCTAAAAATTCTCAAACTATGGTTGCAAACCATACTATTGACGCCAAAGATCGAGGTGCTGATGCAATGGTTACACCTTGCCCTCTTTGTCATCTCAATCTAGACGGATATCAACCCAATGCTGCCGCTTTAGCTAAACGAGACATTGATCTTCCAATCATTCATCTCCCACAACTAGTTGGGTTAGCTCTAGGAATAGCACCAGAAAAAATGCGACTAAATAAACATTTAGTATCTACTAAAAAGTTACTCTCAGAATTAGCTGTAGCTCCATAGTGTATCGTGACAATTAACCTATCAAGTATAAATCTTAATATCAAATCCGGGTATAAGTATTTGTCTGTCTCAACGTTGTTGTCAGCTTTTGCACAAATTACTTTGGGAGGTTTCGTGAGAACCTCTGAATCTGGTCTAGGGTGTCCCGATTGGCCATTATGTTATGGACAAATCATACCTCCAATGGACTTTCACACTTGGGTTGAATGGTCACATAGATTAAATGCATCTGTATTAATGATGCTAGTTTTTGCGCTATGTTTTTTTACACTCATACAATATAAAAATATCCGAGTATTAACAAACTTTTCTGTTACCAATGTAATCCTAGTAATCATCACTGCTATATTAGGAGGAATTACAGTAATCACCGAATTAGCATGGTGGGTGAGATTAATACATTTAGCTTTGGCACAATCTTTAATTGCTTGTTTAACAGTAATGACCTGGTATTCATTTTCTATGCCTCATATTAATAAAATAGAACATTTTGAAGACCCAAAATGGAGAAGTAAAATCATTATCATGATTACCCTGATTTACTTATTAATGATTTCAGGTTCTTATATGGTAGGAATGGGAGCAAGCTCAGCTTGCTCTACCTGGCCTTTATGTAGGGGGGAAATTTTTCCAACAGACAATCATGTCTATGCTATTCACATGATTCACAGATATATTGCACTAATTGGTTTAATTGTTTGTGTTTATTTAGGATTAACTTTTTATAAAAAAGCAAAACATATTCCTGATGTTAAACGTTCACTTCATTCAACTTTTGGTGCTATAGCTCTCCAAGTCATTATTGGAGCATGGGTAATTTGGTCCGGATTTAACGGACACATCAAGACCGCACACCTTTCGCTGGCAACAGTTGTATGGGTGGCTACAATATATTTCTCTGTAGTAATCTATTACTCAGTTTCAAAAAACAATAAGAATCTATAGTAAAAATAAGGAAAAAAATGCAAATTATCAGTTTGTATTTTGCCGTCACTAAACCTAAAATCATTATACTTCTCCTTGTGACCGCTGCAGGAGGTTTATTTCTTGCATCAGACGGATGGCCCAATTTAATTATTACTTTATCAGTACTGATTGGCGGTGCCTTAACTGCAGGAGGAGCTAACTCTATCAACAATTTTTGGGATCGTGATATTGACCAAAAAATGGATAGAACAAAACATAAAAGGCATGTTGCTACAGGAAAAGTACCCCCTATTGGAGCTTTAATTTTTGGAATCGCATTAAATTTGGTTGGGTTTGTAATTTTATGGCAATTTACAAATTTAATTAGTGGAATATTGGCTATTAGTGCCACACTATTTTACGTATTCATTTATACCATTGGATTAAAACGTTACACATCACAAAATATTGTAATCGGAGGTGCCGCTGGAGCAATCCCTCCGGTAATAGGCTGGAGTGCTGTCACCGGTGATTTTATTCATTTAGCCCCAATAGCACTTTTTTCAT
>QCNV01000003.1 GCA_003213095.1 SAR202 cluster bacterium AG-426-M11
CAAAAAAATCAACTATTCTGATCAAACTGTAGAAGTTCAAGTAGGAAAAATTTCTATGAAAGTATTAGGCCATCAAATCTCAGTGATAAAAGAAGATATTGAACCATCAAAAACAATCACTTCAAATATAACCTTAATTGATTCTACAAATATTCATCATTTAGAGATTGACATTAGAGGAATCAGAGTAGCTGAAGCTCAACAAAAATTAGATATATTTTTAGACCAAAGCCTTAAAGAGGGATTAAATGAAGTAAGAATAATTCATGGAAAAGGCAGTGGAGCCTTGCGATCTACTGTAAAAGAATTGCTCACAAATCACCCTCTGGTTAAAAGTTTCGATCAAGAAGCTGACTCCAAAGGGGAAATTGGATCAACGATAGTCACATTAATTTGAATCTAACGGCTCTTGAATTTCTTTTGTAATTACCATCAATAACGATGGTAATACTATCAATGAAGCTAAAAGAGCAAACAAAATCATTGCCGCAGTTAACTGACCATAAGCTGCAAACATTGGCATTGGAGCAAATCCTAGAATCACAAATCCTGCAATACTAGATATAGCAGATGCAACCAAAGCAAGACCTGTACCCCTTGCAGCACACATGATTGCTGCTAATCTCGTGGGGTTTCTTTTCATTTCTTCCCTAAACCTAGCAGTCATATGAATCGAATAATCTATTCCAACACCAATAGAAATCGCACCTATCATTGCTGTCACAAAATTTAAGGAAAAACCAAAAAGGTACATAATTCCATACAACCATGCAGCCACTAACCCAACAGGAATAACAGTTACAATCGCATATTTAAATGATCGCATAGCTACAACTAGTAAAATTATAGCTGCGATAATAGCTATAGGGAGCGCTGTAAAAAGAGTATTTGCAGAAGCTTCAAGCTGTAAATCTCTAGTAAACGGAGATCCAGTTAAAGCAGCACGAGAAATTGATGGATGATTTTCAAGTTCATCAAGCAAAGGATCGACTAATTCTTTTGTTTTAGAAACAATTTTTTGATCCCTAGTTCCTGGAATTTGAAATGAAATAGCCGTCAAACTTTCTTCATTTTCTCTGTAATATACAGACCCACTGACTTGATCAGGAGAGGCAATTAGTTGACCGCCTTCACCTATTACCCCATTAATCAATGCATAATCATAAATTCCACGTACTTGATCAGAGGAGTCAGGAAAGCCATTATCATCCAAATCTGAAATTACTATTCCTTGAGATTTGGAAATCATTTCCCTGGCAACGGGACTTTTCATAACTGATTGAATCATATTAATTACATGAGGCCCAAAAGTAACTTCGCCACTAGGAGTAACTGCTACATATTCAACATCCCTAAGTTTCTCTATAAAAACATAAATCTCACTCAAGGCTGATGGATCTGTTAAATCTCCACGAACATATGCTATACCAGGCTCTCCACCCTGTTCTCCCATATATTCATCAAACTTATCTAAACCTAATACAAATTGAGAATTGGAATCAAAAAAATCTTTTACATCAAAAGAAGGTCTCAATTGAACAGCATAATATGTGGATAAAACAGTCACTAAAGCTGTGATTATCAAAACTATCATTGATCTTTTTGAGGAAAAAGAAACTAAATTTTGAGTAATAACACTTGGAATATTCCTAAGTACAATTAAATTTTTAATGATGATTTTATCTGACTCAATTAATGAAGGTTGTGATTGAATAGATGAAAGTTCATTATCTCTAACAAATCTTGACATCACCAAAACGGGAATCAAAACAAACACTATCAAGCAACCTGAAAGTAACAAAAGTCCCCATGTTTTATCCAAAGCTACAATCAAAATTACTGCAGCACCAGAAACTATAGCTACTAACATCGAACTAAATACTCTGAAGCCAAGCCACGCAATACGAAAAAGGAAGCTGTTCCCATGAAATGCTGTACCCGTTTTTAAAATCAATTGATCAGTTTGCATTACTACAATTGGAGCAATCACCCCTAAAATAAAATATGAGGACAAGACTGCAATTCCTGCGGCAGCCCCAAAATGAATGACAGCTTCAATATTTGAAGAAAGATTAGACAAAAAAGCTATACTATCACTAGCCATAGCCAATAAAAGCGCTCCAACTACGCCAGCATACCCTATCCTGAGAGCATCTCTAGGTAAATTACCATCATTTAATTCTTCCTTGTATCTTCTTATAGCATGAACTACAAAATCTACCCCTAATGCGACCATACTAATAGGAACAATCAGATCAATTACTAATCCCATTTTTAATCCAATTAAAGCAGAAATTCCTTTTAACCAAACCATCATAATTCCGATACCAATTCCAGTTACGGCTGTTACCCAGTAAGATCCTGAACTAGTTCCAACAACTAGTACAGCAGCAATAACTGTAAACATAATGAATGGACCGGCAGTTTTACCTTGCTCTTCAGCTTCCAAATTTACATCATTAGCAATTCCTAGCAATGAAAAGTTTTCTTGATTTCCAGCAACCACATCAGCAAATTTTCTGTTTAAATGTTCTTTGTTTATAACTTCTTCGCCACCACCTAATCCAATTTCTAAGCCACTCCCACCCAATTTTTTGTTATCAGCCATTACTACTAAAGTCATAGCAGGAGAAGTCCAATAATCAATTTCTTGACCCATAACAATTTGTTTATAAGAAGTTGTTTGCGATGCAAGAAAATCCCAAACTTCTTTAAAATTTTCATTAGACATCATTTGAGAAACTGCAATTTTCACTTGATCATTTGAGGCAGATCCAAGATCAGTACCCATTTTCTCTAAAATTATCTTGATTGGTCCAAGTATAGAAGCTACACCGTTAACGTTTTGACCTAAATCAAAATCATAGTAAGAAAATAAATAAGGTTGAATTTCTAAAGTATTAGTTGAAAGTTCACCGATTTTATCTTTTTCAAGAAGTGAAAAAATATTTTGATCTAATTCATACAAAACATCCTGAGTTAAAACATCACCATTTTTCGCCTCAATTACAAAACTTGCATAATGTACGGGTGTAGGAAATTTATCATCAATGTCTTTTTGTAAATCATAAACTTCACCAGGGGGATTTGGTCCAGCTTGTTCCGTAGGTGCAAAAACAAACATTGGAAATATAAAAAATACAGTCAAAATCAATACGAAAACTACAGAAAAATTTGGTCGTGTAGAAAGAAAACTCGCTATTTCAAAATTCCAATTTGATAATTTCAAATTTCATCCTAAAAAATGTTTATATGAAAATAATCTCACATAATCTCTTGTTTCGTAACTGTTAAAATTAAATATATGAAATTATTAAATTAAATAATGGGGCATAATGAAAATCATATTTATGGGAACCCCTGAGTTCTCTTTGCATGTTCTTAAAAAACTGATCGATGATGGCCATGAAATAGTATCTATTTATACTAAACAAAATCAGCCATCAGGTAGAGGTAGAAAGCTTGCACAAAACCCAATTAAAAATTTTGGAATAAACCAAAATATTCCTGTAATTCAACCGGCAAATTTCAAGTCTGATAGAGATATTAAGAATTTAAAAAGTTGGGATGCAGAAGTGGCAGTTATTGCAGCATACGGAATCATACTTCCTAAAAATATTTTAGATTCCTTTAAATTCGGTTGCTTAAACTTACATCCTTCGGTTTTACCTAAATATAGAGGCCCTTCACCTGTCGCATCCGCCATTATGAATAATGATTCAGAAACTGGTGTATCTATCATGTTACTCGACGAAGGAATGGATAGTGGCCCAATTCTCTCTCAAGAAAAAACTAAAATATTGCCAAATGAAACTACAGGAGAATTAACGAATCGTCTATTTATACAAGGATCAATTCTTATGTCAAATACACTTAACAAGTGGATCAACGGAAAAATTACTCCTGAGAGTCAAATTCATCAAAATGCTTCATTTACAAAACTTTTTTCGAAAAAAGACGGAGAAATTAATTGGAATTTATCCGCTCAAACAATAGTTTCTAAAATTAGAGCTCTTGATCCTTGGCCAGGATCATATACATATCTAGATCAAAAATTATTAAAAATCATTTCAGTATCTTTTGAAAAACAATCAAATTTAGATATTGGAGAAATATATTTAGATCACAATATCAACATAGGTACAAAAACAGGCAAGATTATAGTTCATAAATTACAACTTGAAGGAAGAAAGCCATTAAACGCATCAGATTTTATCAGAGGTAACTCCTCTTTAAATGGAAAAATTTTAGGTGTAAGATAACTGATATTGAATGTAGAAAATACTTTGTTAAATTTTCATTATGACTAAAGCTATAGAACAAGTAACACATAAAGTCTCAGAAGAATCTTTAAAAGAGATGCCTTTACATCTTCATCAACTACCTGAAAAAATTTCCGGATTTTCATTACTTCGTGAAAGCACTTTATCTAATAAAACCATGGCAACTCATGGTTTTCCTGGTAAATCAGAGGAGGACTATTACAATATAGGCAGAATTACAGGTTACTTAAGAGAATTTGCTTCCGCGTCAGCTATTCCTCAAAAAAAAGATGGCGCAGACATTGTGGCTGCCACTGTAGTTCACCTATTTAAAGATGAAAAAGCCACTGAAACTTGGATGAATGAGGTATTTATTAATCAGTTCTTGGATAATATCGGTCATGAAGTTGGAGAAAATCAAAAATTAGTCGCTGTTGAAAAATTAGAAATTGATGATTTCTACTATCAATCTGTGGGTGTTCGAGCTATTCAAGATAGTGAAGAGGGAGTTTTGTCTACCACTGTAATAGATTTCAGTATCGGACGCCTTTTAGGAGTTTCTTTCATTGTAACCGTAGGAGATCATGGTAGAACAGAATTAGTTACAAACTTAGGATTAGAACTCGAACGAAATATAGTTAGAGAACTGCTTACAACTATTTAAAAACTCTTGTAGATCTATAATACGACTCTCCACTAAATATTATTGCGCCTATCACTATAAGTATTAATCCAACTATCAAACCCCTCCCAGGATTTTCTCCTAAAATCAACCAGGCAACGGTAACGCCCGATAATGGTTGAATGAAAGAAAAAAAAGTAATGGTTGAAGGTAAATACCTCTTCATTAACCAAGCATTGGCTAAAAAACCAAACCCAGCAATTACACTACCTTGATAAAAAATTGCGATCCAGTAATTTAATTCATAGGAGAATTGAGTAGTTTCAATCAATTGACTAGCAATCAAAAAAACTATAGTCCCCATAATTAATTGCCCTAGCATCAATTTAACCTCAGACATGTTTTGAGCAAAATTTGAAGTCAATACTAATCTAAGCCCTAATAAGATTGCAGATGTAATACTCAATAAATCTCCAGACAATGAAATTCCAGGTGTGACTAAGCCTGTATCCAAAAATACTATTGAAAGAACACCCAAATATGAAAGAATAATTGCCAATAATTTATATCTTGTCATTAAATCATTTGGAACTAAAAAATGTGATAAACATGCAGCCCAAATAGGAAACGTTGCATTCAAAGCAGTAGCATGACCAGCAGTAGTTAAATACTGGCCATAATTCATAAAAACTATTTGAACTGAAAATAATATCCCTATTAAAGTCAGAGGAAAAACTTCGGCACTTTTAATCACAAAGCTTTCTCGCTTGAAACACATGTAAATTACAGTAACTAAACCTCCTGAAACGAATCTCATCCAACCAATTTGCAAAGGTGGTGAATAATCTAAAGCAACCTTAATGCTTGTATGATTACCTCCCCACAACATCGATAATAAAATTTGAAAAATACTAGGATAAAAACCTGCTGGTTTCCTTTTTTCATGTTTAATAGTCATAATAAAACCTTCAATTAAGCGCATTCTAACTTAATTACCTTGTATCTTTTCAATCAATCACTTATAAATTACATATGACATGCAAAAAAGATATAAACCTTAGTGTGGTAGATCAGTCGCCTACTAGACGAGACGGTTCCGCTGTAGAGGCATTAAACGAAACTGTTAGACTAGCTCAACATGCTGAAACCCTAGGATATACGAGATATTGGGTCTCTGAACACCATAATTCCAATTCATTTTCAGGGACTAGTCCCGAAATTTTAATTGCCCAAATTGCAGCCAACACCAAAACTATCAGAGTTGGCAGTGGCGGAGTAATGTTAAGTCACTACTCAGCGTTAAAAGTAGCAGAACAATTTAGTATCTTAGATTCTTTTCACCCGAATAGAATCGACCTTGGAATTGGTAGGGCACCGGGTAGTGATCGTAGAACTGCAGCTGCCCTTACTTTTCCTAGACCAACTATGGACGTTTTTAATGATTTTCCTCAAATGGTCAATGATCTGTTGGGTTTTCTTAAATCAACAATTACTCCTGATAATCCCCTATATGGAATTCAAGCTCAACCCTCATCTAAAAATACTTTTCCTGAAATATGGTTATTAGGATCAAGTGACTTCAGTGCTAAACTAGCAGCTCAACTAGGTCTCCCATTTAGTTTTGCAGATTTTTTCGGCAACACATCAGACTACGGTCCTAAAATTACTCAAATTTATAGAGAACAATTTCAACCATCAGAATATTTGTCAGAGCCTAAAGTTCACATCGGATTACAAGTATTTTGTGCAGATACTGAAGAACAAGCAAAATTTATTGGATCTTCTAGAAATATTAATAAAATTCTATCTTTGACAGGAAGAGCTCAGTCAGGATTAATACCCCCTGAAGAAGCTACCCAAATAAATCTTACCTTCCAAGAAAAATTATATTTAGAACAATCAACTCAAAGTTTCATAGAAGGCGATCCATCACAAGTAGAAATTGGAATTTTGAAATCGTCTGAACGTTATGAAACAAATGAAATTGGAATTGTGACAAATTGTTACTATTTTGAGGATAGATTGAAATCTTACGAATTAGTCAGCAAAATATTTAATCAAACATCTGTAGAAAACGTAAAAATCAATTAGGCAAACTCGGTTTAGTAGAAAACAGAAAGCACAACCCTCCAATTGCACACAATACACCCAAAACGGCAAATGCAAAGGTGTAACTACCGGTCACATCCCTTAAAATTCCAGCAAATACTGGTCCTATAAGCAGAAGTACATTCATAGGTACTTGTGAAATTCCCAAAATTTTTCCAAAATTTTTCCTACCAAAATATTCTCCCCTAATCGAGGCATTGATAGGATTTCTACCCCCAAAACCTATACCAAAAAATAAAGCAAATCCATATGCGCTTAGCAATCCTGGAGGAGCAAAAGTTAGAATCAAAACACCAAATGCCTGACTCATTGAAAAAATCATCAAAGCAATATTTTTGGGCATTCTATCTCCAACATATCCCCCAACCATTTGAAAAATCATAGATACTGCAGTGTATCCAGTCACAACAAATGATGCAGTTTGTAAACTGTAATTTAAATCTGTTAATAATGGGGCCAAATGTAGCATTAGAGCTAATAAAACCATTGAAGTAAAACCATGACCTAAACTAATTAACCAAAAAGATTTAGTTTTCAAAGCTTGTTTCACTGTAAAATCTATCTGATCTGAAACTAAATCACCTGATTCTGTATTTGGATCACTGTGATATTTAGTGGGAGAATCACCATCTGGTAACATTCCATATTCTTCAGGAGTATTTCTAATCAATCTAGTTAGAGGATACGCAGCTAGTATTATAAAAATCCCCAAAAATAAAGCTGTAGAACTCCAACCCGGTCTTGTTGGAAAATCTGGATCAACCATCCAGGCTAAAAGAGGGATAAGAAACAATGTACCTATTCTAGCTAGAGAATTTGAAACACCCATAGCAAAAGAACGTCTTTTAATAAACCAATTATTCAACATTGTATTTAAAGCCAACCAACTACCCAAACCTTGTCCCAATGCAATAATTAAATAAGAAAAATAAAACATCCAAATATTATTAATCAGACTAAACAACACCCACCCGATTCCCATAATTAATAATCCAATTAACACCATTAATCGAGTACCAAATCTATCAACCAAATAACCTTCTACAGGACCTAGAATGCCACCTTCAATTCTAGTAAAAGATAATGCCAAAGATAATTTAGTTCGATTCCAACCAAATGCCCTTTCCATTGCGACAGCCCAAATTCCCATTGCATGAAATAAAGGAACAGTTGCTAGTAACATTACAGCACCAAAAACGGGCAATAAATACCAACCATAAAAAACAGATTTATAACGAATTTTCAATTTCAAACTAGACATTCATGCAAAAAAAATCAAGAATAATATTTCAGGATTCTACTCCATAAATCAAAAAAGGGCGAATTTTAAATTTCATTTTTGAGACTTCTAATTTTTTCAGACCCGAAAAATAATAATGAAATAAATATTCCTACAGAACCCATCAAAAGTAATGTAGTAGAAACACTAAAACGTGTAGCTAGCCAACCAACTGCAATAACAAAAAACACAACCGATCCATTGGAAATACGATATAAACTATTTGCTCTAACTCTAAACTCGTCTTTTACTAATGTTTGAGTAATTAGCCCATTAGTGGTTCTATAAATTGTCTGAGTAATTCCATGTGATGCTAAAACTATGAAAGCAAATATCAAACCAAAATTAAAACTGAGTGTAAATGTTAAAACAGATCCTCCAATAGCAGCTATTAAGCAGAGGAATCCTTTTCTTGAAGGAAATCCAAATGCAGACAACATCAAAACCATCAAAAACCCTCCCACACCATTCATTGCCATTAAATAACCTCCAAAATCTGGACCTTCAAGCAAAACATTGGCGGTATACATTGGAAGAAGAAACAATACTGGATGTAAAATACCGTTAGGAACTACTGCCAAAAAATAAAGGAGGGGAATAACTCTTTGTTTAAACCATAGGTATTTTAACCCTTCAATCACATCACCAAATAGTGTTTTAAAAAATGAAAACTCAGAAGAATTAACACTGATATTAGTTTTTTCAGTATAAGGAGTTTTCATTCCCCAAAAAGATAATACAACCCCTAAATACAATAACCCTTCTAACATAAAATTCCAGAAAAACCCTGTAGAATTTAATAATATACCCCCTACAAAAGGACCTAACATTCTTGTACCAGGAATTGTTAACACACTTGTAGCAAAGGCATTACTTAAGTGCGATCTTGGAACAGTATTTGCAATTAATGCTTGCCTAACAGGAAATGTAATTGCCTCCCTAGTCCCTGCTAAAAATGCATAACAGTAAACGTGCCATACTTGTATCAAATCTGTAGTAGTTAGAAATCCAAAACCTACTGCAATCATGAACATTAGAATTTCAACAAAAATCACCAATTTTCTTCTATCTAATTTATCTCCCAATACTGCAGCAAAGGGGCCAATAATAAGACCGGGTAAAGCTATCATGCCTCCAATACCTACCACAAACAATGCAGAAGTATCATGAGAGTCAGTTAAATACTTAACTAACCAACCTAGTGTGAGTAATTGAAGCCAAATTGAAGTATTTGCACAAAAATTGCCCATCCACAAATGCCTGTAATTTTTATGTGCAATTAATGAATCAAAAGTTTGAATTCTTGGTATTTTCATATTAAAAATTTAAAGACGTGAAACAAAATTATTCAAGTTTACCTTTAAATCCTTTATGTAATAATTCCCAATCTATGTCATAACCCAATCCTGGTTTTGTGGGGGCATGAACATATCCTGAATCAAATTGAATATCTTCTACTAAACCAAACATATTTGCTCCAGTACATGGAAAATACTCAAAAAATTCACAATTTGGCACGGCCATAGTTACATGTAAATTTGCAACATTATTTAGAGAATTTCCCCCATGATGAATTTCACATTTCATGTTAAAACCTTCAGCCAAATGACTAAGTCTAATCATCGGGGTTATTCCTCCTGTAACGGCAACATCACCTCTCAAAATATCTGTGGCAAATTGAGTGATCCATTGAGTCATTCCATAATATCTACCAGGAGCATATTCTGTAGACATTATGGGAATATCTAATTTGTCATGAAGTTTAATATAGTTATAAATATCTTCCTCAACTAGTGGATCTTCATACCAGTAAAAGTTTAAATCTTCTATTGCTCTTCCTACTCTCATTGCATCTTCATATTGATATGCCCACATAGAATCAAGCATTAGCTTCATGTCGTCTCCAACGGCTTCTCTCACTGCCTTAGAAATTTCTATGTCATATTTGGGATTACCATGTGGATGAATTTTATGAGCGGTCCATCCCATTTCTTTAAATTTGATAGCTTCTTCAGCATACTCTTCTTTTGTAGAATGGTATGCAGTGCTTGAATATACAGGGACAGTTTCTTTACATGTTCCCAATAACCTGTGAATCGGTTGGTTTGCAATTTTGCCATTAATGTCCCATAGACAAATATCTATAGCACCAATTACATAAGTTGAAACAGAACGATTCATTTTCCATAAATCCCACCAAATTGCACCAATATCTTGAGGGTTTCTTCCCATAATTATAGGCTTAATAAACTCAATCAAACCTAGAGCAAAGTGATCAGCACCAATTCGAGAAGATCCTAAAAATGAATTTCCACTGATCCCTTCATCAGTTTCCACAGTTACTACCCCAAGTTGAGAAGTACCTCCAAACTGAGTCCAATCAGTAGTTTTCCAAGGCTCTGTAGCCCAATCAAATAATTCTATTTTTACATTTGTAATCTTCATAAAACCCCCTATTTATTTTGCTATATCTGGAATTTTCTTCCAAACTTCAGTCATGTCTTCAAATGCCTTCGCAAATTGCAAAATTCCAAATTCATCTCTGTATCTTCCAACTATTTGAATACCCACAGGTAAGCCATCTTTAGTAAATCCGCAAGGAACTGAAATTGATGGATGAGCTGTAGCAGTAATGAAATAACACGATTTCATCCACTCAAGAAAATCATTCATTTGAACCCCATTAATTTCAGTAATCCATCTTTGTTTAACATCAAATGGAGGAACTTGACTTACGGGACATATGAAAAACTCATACTCATTCATAAAGGAATTCATTTTTTGGAATAAACTCATTCGTTTCTTCTCAGCCAACCCTACCTGAGGTCCAGTCAAATTAACACCTTGTTCGATATCCCAAACCATTGTCTCTTTTAAAGATTCTCTATGATTTTTTAATAATTCACCTTGATTAAGTTCTCGACCCCATCCTCGCCATATTCTAAAACTTTCATCAGCCTCTGAAAAATCAGGACAATCATCCACTATTTCACAACCTAAAGAAGAAAACACATTTTTCTGAGATTCAATTACATTTATGGTTCTAGAATCAACAGGCAAGCCCCCTAGATCACTACTCCATGCGATTTTTGTACCTTTAAAGCTTCTTGCCAATGATTTCAAAAATGTATCCCCCGGCTCAGTGATTGAAATAGGAACTCTGTTGTCAGGTCCGGAAATAGCTGCTAATAATAAAGCGCAATCCTCTATGTTTCTAGCCATAGGACCTTGAACTGAAGTTGGACTCCAACCAGCATTTGAAGGAAAAACTGGAACTCGACCGGGAGAAGTACGAAAACCAACCACATTACAGTAGTTAGCGGGATTTCTTAAAGAACCACCAGTATCAGATCCATCAGCAATCGGCAACATTCTAGAGGCTAATGAAACAGCGGCTCCTCCGCTACTGCCTCCACAAGTCTTAGTCAAATCATAAGGATTTAATGTTTCTCCAAAAACCTCATTATAAGTTTGAGATCCGGCTCCAAATTCAGGGGTATTAGTTTTTCCTATAGTAATAGCCCCAGCAGATTGCATTCTCTCAACAATTAGAGAACTAAAGTCAGGAACATAGTCCTTATAGAGTGGAGACCCAAAAGTTGTACGCATCCCCTTAGTAGGAACTAAATCTTTGTGTGCAGTTGGTAAACCTTGTAAAATTCCGACCTGGTGATTTTCGCTAAGTAATTTGTCAGATTTTTTTGCTTGATTCATAGCTAAATCTCCATCAAGTGTCACAATAGCATTCACATGAGGATTGACATCATTAATCTGACTCAAATGCGCTTCCATTAATTCCACAGAGGAAATTTGTTTGTCAGAAATTAATTGCCGCATTTTAGTGGCAGTAAAATTTACTATCTCTTTATATGACATTTTCTTTCCTTTTTTAATTGATTTAAGTGTTGGATTCTATATAAGCTTTTTCTGCACTTTTCCATTCAGGAATTAACAATCGTGACGTATTTTCTAAGAGCACTATACTAAGTGCCCCACCAAAACTAGCTACAACACTTATAGCCAAAGCCCAATTATATGAACCCAAAATGTCATAAATAGGACCACCAATCCATCCGCCAAGGGCCATTCCAATACCTGCACCCAACATCTGAAATCCATGAGCTCTGCCCATAGGAGCATGGCCAAAATATTTTCTGTTTAATATTGGGAAGCCACCAGTTTCACCACCATAACCAATTCCAAAAGTAACAGCAAACAAAATAAAAACAAATGGGATATCAGTAAAAAATAAAATCAATACAGGTGCTCCCTGTAAAATATAAAATATAGTCATCACTAACTTAACACCCAATTTTTCACATAACATGGGTGTTGCTAATCGTGTACTAACACTTACCATAGCCATTAAGCTAGAAATTAAAGATGCTTCGAGTACGGTCAATCCTTTTGTGGTAGCAAAAGGAATTATCCAAATCAAAATTACAGCGTGCCCAACGCAACCTAAAAAATGTATAGAACTCATATTCCAATATGCTGCTGTTTTTTTCATATGTTTATGAAATTCAGTTAAAAGAACTACAGGGGGCAAAGATGTAGATATGGGTTCATCTCCAGGCCGGCTCCCGTATTCTAAAAGTCCTATATCAGAGGGCCTATCTCTAAAATAAAAAATCATAAGTATCATCAGAGCACTAGATCCAAAACCTATAGATAAAAATGCATTTCTCCATCCCATAGATTCAACCAAAATTGCAACAAGTGGTGTTGCAATGGCAGGACCTACTCCCCATGAAGTCATTATTAATCCCATAGCTAAACCTAAATGTCTTCTAAACCAAATCATTGCAGCAGGAATCAAAGGCACCAAAAATATTGACTGTGCCACACCTAAAATTACTCCATATGAAATCCAAAAATGTAGTAATCCCAATGAAATTTGGATGTTAAACACATGAAATTCCCACGAAAACCAATTTCTAATAAATGCAGTCAAAATCATTCCCATTAAAAAAAGAATGACTCCTAAATACATAGTTTTTTTTGCACCCAAGCGATCTCCAAGATTTCCTGCCCAAGGAGATGAAATAGCAGTAACAATCATGCCAATAGCGTATGCAATCCCAATATTTGACTGACTCCAAGCAAATCGTTGCTCTAATGGATCAACAAAAACCCCAAATGCCATTCTGATTGATGAACCTACAATTTGCATTCCAAATATTATAAAAACTATTACCCAAGCATAATGCCAATAAAATGTTTTTTCTGAATATTTAACAGTCATATTAATGTAGGGGACAAGCCCACAATGCAGCTTTTTCCCATGCATATGTGGTTTGTGAATCATTTGATTTAACTAAAGTATCTGATCGTGCTTCAATCCTAGAGTCAGCTATTGCAGCAATCAAATAAATAAATATCATAAAACTAATTAATGCTACTAAAAAAAATTGAATTGGAACTCCAAAAACCCATGTTTTATTAATTTCATCACCCTTTAAGATTGTGTAGCAGAATTATAAACTTATAAAAAAAATACACAACACAAATAAATTACAAAACTAATATGTGATTTCTCACTAAGATTTCTGTTAATCTAGCAACGCTTTACAAAAAATGAATAAATGTGAGGGAGAATCTAATGCGTGAGAATATTATAAGACAAAAATTGGAAGCAGGAGAACCTACATTAAGCACTCATATTCATAGTGTTTGGCCTGCTGAAATTGAGGCAATAGGTTATACAGGCCTATATGATTATGTTGAGTTTGTAGCAGAATATGGCCCGTCCGATTTACATGATTTAGACAACATGTGTAGAACTTCTGAACTATTCAACATGGGAAGTATGCTAAAAATTGATCAAAGCCTTATGCCATATTTAGCTCAAAGGGGAATAGGGGCAGGATACCAAAGCATCCTGTTTACTGACGTAAGAACTATAGAAGAAGTGAACGAGTGCATTAAATCCGCTAGACCTGATCACCCAGACCATAGAGGGTTATACGGAGTAGCTACTAGAAGAAATTCATATATGGGCTATGGTGGAAGCCAAGAATATGTAGATAACATAGCTGATGTAGTTCTAGCATTCATGATTGAAAAAAAAGGTGCAGTAGATAATCTAGAAGAGATTCTCGAAAACCCTGCAGTTGAAATGGTTCAATGGGGAGGAGCTGATTTCTCAATGAATATTGGTAAACCAAGACAGATGAATGATCCGGAAGTTGTAGAAGCTCAAATGAAAACATTCAAAATGGCTTTAGAAAAAGGTGTTCATCCCAGAGCAGAAATTAATTCTTCTGACGAAACAAAAAAATACTTAGATATGGGAGTAAGACACTTTTCTGTGGGGACAGATATCACAATCCTTTATTCTTTTTGGAAAAATGAAGGAGAAAAAATAATCAGAGCTCTACAAGGTGAATAAATATGGAATTAAATCTAAATAATAAAAAAGCAATTATTACTGGTGCTAGTAGAGGTATTGGAAAAGCAATAGCTGTTTCGTTAGCAAAAGAAGGCGTGAATTTATCAATTTGCTCAAGAAATCTAGAGTCTATCAAAAATACAGCACAAGAAATTAGTTCAGTTTTTGGCGTACAAGTAAATTATTCTGCCACAGATACATTAAATACCGAAGAAGTTAAAAATTTCATCAATAACTCTGCAGACTTTTTAGGTGGGATCGAGATAGTCGTAAATAATGCAGCAGCACCAGGAGGGTTAGTAATGGGCCCTTTAGAAACTGCAAGTGAATCTGATCTGATTCAAGATATAGATACAAAAGTTGTTGGATATCTGAGAGTGTCTAAATATTCTGCTCCATATTTAATTAAAAATGGTTGGGGAAGAATCATTAATATAGGAGGATTAGCAGCTAGAAGTGGAGGAGCATTAAGTGGAATGAGGAATCTAGCGTTAACCCATATGACAAAAACTTTATCATCAGAGTTAGGACCTAAGGGCATCAA
This sequence comes from SAR202 cluster bacterium AG-426-M11, assembly GCA_003213095.1. GTDB lineage: Bacteria > Chloroflexota > Dehalococcoidia > Lucifugimonadales > UBA826 > AG-426-M11. Next base: position 15,208 of record QCNV01000003.1, read on the forward strand.
TGTAAATATCATTCATCCTGGAATTACTGTAACTGAAGCCACTGAACCAAAACTCACACAACAAGCAAAAGATGAAGGTGTAACCTTACAAGAAATTGAAACTCGAGCCTCTCAAGGATTAGACACTAGAAAAGTCCCTACTGCCGATGACATAGCAGTAGTAGCAACATTTTTAGCTTCTCCTCTTTCATCATCTATCGCAGGTGAAGCCATAGCAGCTGGGGGTGGGGTTGGTTCAGCAGTATTTATGTAAATAAACTAGGAGAAATTATGTACACTACCGATCAATTTGAAGGAATGATAGCTAACACAACAACTATCAAAGGCTATAACGGTGATGAAATCAATGCATACTATGCTAGACCTGAAGGACCAGGGCCTTTCCCAGCAATAGTAGTAATTCATCATTTACCGGGTTGGGATGAACTTTATAGAGAATTTACAAGAAAATTTGCTCACCATGGGTATCTAGCTATTAGCCCAGATCTATATTCAAGAGAAGGAAAAGGAACTCCAGAAGATGTGGCTGCAGCTGTTAGGGCTGAAGGAGGCGTTTCTGATGACCAATGTATGGGGGATCTTCAAGCTAGTGCCGAATTTGTTTTGTCTTTACCTAATTCAAACGGAAAAGTAGGAACATTTGGAACTTGCTCAGGTGGGAGACATGCGTTTTTGGCTGGCTGTAGATTAGATATATTTGACGCAATAGTGGAATGCTGGGGAGGCAATGTCATCATGAATCCCGATCAATTGACTGAAAAGCAACCAAAATCACCAAATGAGTACACTTCTCAGCTTTCGGCACCATTATTAGGATTATTTGGAGATTTAGACCAAAGTCCAACTCCAGCACAAGTTAACCAACATGAACAAGAACTCAAATCTGCAGGAAAAACATTTGAATTTTACAGATACCCTGATGCCGGACATGGATTCATGTATTATGACCGACCCATTTACCACCAGAGCTCTTCTGTAGACGCCTGGCAAAAAGTTTTCTCTTTTTTACAAAAAAATCTTTCTTAGGTGATATATGTGTACTATGATTTGTGAACAAGCAAATTTGGAAGGAAGCGCAAAAGGTGTTGAAGGATGGTTCCCTCTTCAACAAGCAAATGTCTTTTATGACCATCCATTTCATGCCCCGTGGGAGTATGGAGTGAATATAGATTTTGTTAATAAATCTATTGGCGTAGGATCTCGAGTTTCTGTTGAACTTAGCCCTCAATCTGCAAAATTACTAGCTGAAACAATTATCAAAGCTTTAGAAAAGGGAGAAAAAGATCCTCAAATTAAAATATCAGTCTTGGACTAATATTTGGTAGGTCTTGAAGCAATAAACCAAGTACCTATTGAAGCTAACGTTAGCAACATAATTAACAAAATATAGAAATACTCATATTTTCCTAAATAAATAGAAACTGTAGATATTGAAGAAGCAATCCAAATACATGAAATTGCTATGTATTTTATTTTTTTAGGTATGGCACCTGTGTCTAAATAATTTTTAACTAATGCCCCAAACAACTTATGTTCAGTAACCCATTTATACATCCTATCGCTAGAGCGAATAAAACATGAAGCTGAAATAATTAAAAACACTGTGCCTGGCAACACGGGTAAATAATAACCGGCTATACCAATTCCTAAAAATAAAAACCCAGCAAGATAATAAATATATTTTCTAATTGGATCTATTTGCTTCATGAACTCTCCATTATAAATTATTAGGATAACACGCAAAATAATGAATTTGTGATAAATTAAAATATTAAATTCATTAAAATCGTGTAACTTTTGTCAAATCATTTCCAAAAGACTAACAATATAAAGGCTTGGTCTGCTTTCTCTTTTAGAGATTTCAGACTTCTTTGGATTTCTGGGTTATGTGCATCAGTAACTATGCAAACTAGAATTCTTACATTTGGAGTGTGGTTATACCAGGAAACGGGCTCTGGATTACAACTAGGTCTACTAGGCTTAGTTCAATTAGCTGTTCAAATGCCTTCAAACCTATTTGGAGGAGCATTCGCTGACCAATTAGACAGAAGAAGACTAATTGCATTTACTCAATCATTCAGTTTTTTCTTGATAGGTTTGTCTTCAATTTTATTCATAACTGATAATTTAAAACCTTGGCATATATACTCTATGGTTGGAATTTTAGGGTTAACTAGCACTTTGGGCGCTCCAGCTAGATCTGCTTTAACCGCAAACGTTATTCCTTCATCTCATATGATGCATGCAGTAACTTCAAATACAGCAACTTTTCAAATAAGCATGATACTTACCCCATTACTTTTTTCTTCGACTATAGAATTGATAGGACTAGAAGGCGCATTTTTAACTGCTGTAATTTTTTCTATACCTGCAACAATATTCCCATTATTCGTTAACCTCAAATACAACATTGACACTAATGAAAATACCCAAAATATATCAATGATTAAAAGAATTTATGAAGGTTTTAAATTTGTAAAAAATCACCCAATATTACCAGGGCTTTATGCTCTAGACATAGGAGTTACTGTAGTAAGTTTTTACAGAGAAATCATGCCTTTAATTGTAGATAAATTATTTAGACAAGGCCCTTGGGCTATAGGTCCATTGTCAGCAGCGAACTCATTAGGAGGAGTTGCAGGTAGTTTCTTAGTATTATCTCTTGCAAATTACAGATCAAAAGGAATGTTAGTGCTATATGCTACAGGCACATATGCATTATTGTTGTTTGCATTCGGGTCCATACAATATATAGAACTCAATACAATTTTTATCCTCACTGTCGGATCAGTCATAATAGCAGGGCTTGGAGCTACTGATGCTATAGGTATGACGACTAGACAAACTACAGTACAACTTACTACTCCTGACAACATGAGAGGAAGAGCTGTAAGTTTTCATTCTTTTTGCGCGATGGGAGCAAATAACATAGGAACTTTTCATGTGGGATTCATGTCTTCACGAATAGGAGCTGGAAACACAATGATACTAGGCGGAATAGTCTCAATTTGTGTAGTTTTAGCAATTTTTAAATTTGTTTCAGGATTAAGAAATTACAGATACCCTTAGATTAGATGGATATAGCTAATTTTGGTTCAGGTCTAGATAGAGTTAATCGATCTGAAATTGAATTTTGATCCATATTGGAAAGCTGATGAAATCTGGAAGCTGAATCTAAAACTTTCTGGAGTAAACTATATTCACCACAAGTGGGAGCAGTGTGAATTTCTTGAGAAAGCTGCCACCAAAGAGCCTCATCAATATCTAACTGAGTTCTGAACGGGTCATACCAAGTTCCACATTCTTTCTTCGAATCACCCCAACCACCTCTTGCGATCATTTTAATACATTGAATTCCAACATCCTTTCTATGACATTCTTTTATCAATTTTTCTGCATTATTTTTGTATTCTTGGCCCTTATACATCGCAACATTTACAGGAAACATCACGGTATCAAAATCAAATCTATTTAAAGCCTCTAAATGAGTTTGTGCAACAGTAGGCCCATGGCCAGTAATTCCTAAAAATTGAGTTATTCCTTGATCCCTCATCTCTATTAGAGTTTCTATGGCACCGTTTGGACCCATTACAACATCCAAAGTATCCATATCAATTACTGAATGTAATTGAAATAAATCAAATGAATCAACATTCATGCGCTTCATAATATCTTCAACATTTCTCCAAGCTTCATCACGAGTTCTCATTGGAGTTTTACACCCCAAAAACATTTCAGATCGCAATTTGGGCATCCAAGAAGCCACCCTCTCCATAGAATCAGCATATCCTGGTGCTATATCTATATGATTCACTCCATAATCCAAACACATCTGAATAGCTAGATCGGCTTCATTTTGTGAAACTTTACCAATTGAATAGGCTCCAAAAGTTACAATAGTGCTTTTATGTTCTGTTTTTCCAAGTCTTCTTGTTTCCATGTCTATTCTTCCTACAAAATGTTATATTCTCACTATTGATAAAATAATTGATTTTTACTTTAATGGTCAATATAAGGAGTTACATTTGCCTAAATTCGTTTTCATGCCCCCTCAAGATGATTTAAAGAAAGAATTCGCAGCTAGACTATCTGACACACTTCCAGATTATGAAGTTCATTCACCTGAAACCGATGAAATTGCCGCAGAACTTATAGTCGATGCAGATGCAGCAATGGGATGGATTCCACCTGAAACATTAAAACAAGCACGAAAAATTAAATGGTTGCATAATCCTGATGCTGGACCTTTTTTTGGATACTATTACGAAGACTTGTGTAAACATGAATTAACTATCACTAATCCCAGAGGGATTTATTGGGATCATATTTCACATCACATCATGATGTTTTTGTTAGGTCTCTCTAGAGGCTTACCATGGTATTCAAAATCAAAATCAGACAAAAGATGGGATAGAAACGCTAGAAAAACTCCATATGTTTTTTTTGGGCGATTCAACAGTTTTGATTAATGGAGTAGGTGGCATAGGACATGAAACTGCAAGATTATGCAAAGAATTTGGAATGAAAGTCATTGGTATTGACCCTCGCCCAGAATATCAAATTGACGGCGTAGAAATGCATTTACCTACAGATATAGACAAGTATTTACCTGAAGCAGACTTTGTAATTTCTACTGTGCCTCATACACCTGAAACTGAATTTATGTTCAACTCAAAAAGATTCAAGATAATGAAAAATTCAGCCTATTTTATCAATGTTGGAAGAGGGATGGTATGTAAATTGGATGATTTAGTTCATGCTATAGAATCCAATGAAATTTCGGGGTGCGGGTTAGATGTGTATGAAATTGAACCTTTACCAGACAATCATAAATTATGGTCATTAGACAATGTAATGTTAACTCCACACATAGCTGTAGCCGAAGCTGCAAATCTCAACAATAGGCGATATGAGATATTGGAGAACAATGCAAAATTATTTTTAAAAAACCAAGATTTAATCAATGTTGTAGACAAGGAAAAGTGGTTTTAAAATTTCATGAGAGAATTAAGAGTAAATTTAACAAAACAAAAATTACATAACCATGAAATTGTTAAAGTGCCATTGGGGCCTTTTTCAAGTGATCTAATCGAACATTTTGCAACATTAAACATAGATGGAATTTGGTTGGAAGGTGAACATGGACCAGTTGATTTTAGCAACATACCAGATCTCTCTAGAGCATGTGATTTATCCAATCTAACACCTATTGTCAGGGTACACCAAAACGACCCAGGAGTCATATATCGTACATTAGATTTAGGAGCACAAGGAATTGTTGTACCTCATGTGAATAGTAGAGAAGAAGCTTTAGCAGTTGTCGATGCAAGTAAATTCCATCCGATTGGACATAGAGGTTCGTTCACAAGCAGACAAGGAATTGGAGTAGAAAACTATTTTTCAAAAGCTAATGATCAAACACTAGTAATTGTTTTGATAGAAGATATTTTAGCTGTTAACAATATTGATGAAATATTAGAAGTAGATAACATCGACGTGTTTTTTGTTGCACCGGGTGATTTAGCTCAAACTATGGGTTTTCTTGGTGGCGCAAATAATCCTGAAGTCAAACAAGTTGTCAAAAGTACTATCAAAAAAATAGTATCAAAAAACAAAATTGCCGGGACTTTATCCCCATTGAACGAAGTCAATGATTTTGTTGATCTAGGAGTTACTTTTATTGCATTTAGTTGGATTTCTTGGATTCAAACAGGTGCTAAAAGCTTAAATGAAAATCTAAAAAAGTAGGTAAAAAATGTATAGAATTCGACGAGTATACAAAACACAACCCGGAGTTGCTTCTGACGTAGCAAAACTAGTATACGAACAAGCAAAAATTTACAGAGATGCTGGACATAGAGGTGATTTTACAGTTTCATATAATGGTTACACTCTTCCCGGCGAACAAAATATAGTAATACTGGAATGGCAAGATGAATCCATCCAATCCCCTAGTCGAGCAGGAAATAAAGTTCCACCCGAAGCAATTGAAGTCGCTAAAAAATATAGACCATTATTGGAAAGCCAGCATATAGAATTTTATGAAATGGTAGATCCCAAAACTATGGGTGACTGATGAAAAATAATCTGTCTATTATAAATGGTCAAATCATTGATCCAGAAACAGAATTCATTGCATTTAAAAATGTTGGGATTACCAATGGGATAATTACTGAAATATCCGATGGTCACATTGATTCTGAAAAAATCATCGATGCGAAAAACGAAATCATCTCCCCTGGTTTTATTGATCTACACTCACACCCTCAGGATAATCAAATATTTGAACTACAAGCATTTGATGGAGTAACTACTACTCTAGAATTAGAAGTGGGAACTGCCGACATTAAAAGCTTTTATAAAAAATGGGAAGGACAATCTAGGATCAATTTTGGCGCAAGTATAGGACATATACCTGTAAGGATGAAAGTGATGGATGATCCAGGAGATTTTGTTCCAGCAGGAGATGCAGGAAACCGAGAAGCCTCTAATAATGAAATTTTAAAAATGAAAGATTTAATTAGTGAAGGATTAGAACAAGGTGCTTTAGCTGTAGGATTTGGCTTAGATTACACTAGAGCATGTACCAAATTAGAAGTGATTGAACTTTTTAAAATCGCTGCTAAATATAATGTATCTTGTCATGTTCACTTAAGAGGAAAAGGCCATAGGGAACCTAACAACTCTATAGAGGCATTAGAGGAAGTAATAGCAGCATCTGCCGTTACTGGAGCTGCATTACATGTGGTGCATATCAATAGCACAGGAATGAAAGCTGTCCCAATACTTTTAGATATGATCCAAGGAGCAAAAAATTCCGGATTAGATGTTTCAACAGAATGTTACCCATACACTGCTGGAATGACTAAAATTGAATCTAAGCTATTCGAAGAAGGATGGCAATCACAATATGGAATTTCCTATGACAAACTGATGCGACCAGACACGGGAGAATATTTAACAGAAACCACATTCCATACTTACAGAGAAACAGGAGGATGGGTTATTGCATTTTCTACCCCTCAAAATGATTTAGATTATGCAGTTAAACATCCTCTCACAATGATTGCTACAGATAGCATTATTGAAAATGGAAAAGGTCATCCTAGAACTGCAGGAACTTTCTCAAAAGTTCTAGGTGAATATGTTAGAGAAAAAAAACAAATAACTCTTATAGATGCTCTCAAAAAAATGACTATCATGCCTGCTCAAAGATTAGAAAAAAGAGCTCCAATTTTCAAAAAAAAGGGAAGACTTCAAGTAGGAACTCATGCAGATATTGTGACATTTAATCCTAATACAATTATTGATACTTCGTCATACACCAATCCCACTTCACCTCCTAATGGAATTTCGAACGTAATAGTAGGAGGGCATCATCTAGTTCACAACAAAACAATGATTACAAATCAATATCCAGGAACAGGAATTCTAGCAAGTTCAAAATAAGGAGATTTAATGTCAGTTTATTCAATTACAAGTATTAATGTAAAAGATTGGGATGCATATAACGAATATATGAGATTAGTTCCACCGATCATTAAAAAATTTGGAGGACGATATATCGTCAGGGGTGGAGAAATTCACTCAGACACAACAACATGGAAACCAAACAGAGTCGTGATTTTAGAATTCCCCACTATAGAACAAATGAAAGAGTTTCGCGAATCAGAAGAGTACAAACCAGTTGCAGCTATTCGTCAAGGAGCTTCAACTAGTGAAAGTTTTGTTGTAGAAGGATTTGATCAGAATTAACTCATCAGTTCTGGGTTCAAACATGCTAGCATTTTTCCTTCCGTAAAGAAGTGGATAATATTATCTGCTGCCATGATTCCCATATTTCGTAAAGTAGCTGCACTAGCGCTAGAAATATGCGGAGTAATAATCACATTTTCCATTGAAACTAAAGGATCATCATGTGCAATAGGTTCAGGATCAGTAACATCTAAAGCAGCTCCTGAAATTTGATGGGTTTTTAGTGCATTTGTTAAAGCAACTTGATCAATAGTTCCACCTCTAGAAGTGTTAATCAAAAATGAATCTGATCTCATCAAATCTAGTTCACGTTTACCAATAATTTTTTTTGTATCATCATTCAGAGGCACATGAATTGAAACATAATCAGATTCTTGCAACATCTCATCCAAACTTGATTTCCAAATTAATCCTAGTTGATTTTCAAGATCAATCTTACGGGAACGAGAATGATAAATGATTTTCATATTGAACCCGCTTGCTCTTTTCGCAACTGCACTACCTATCATACCCACACCCAAAAGACCTAAAGTTTTTCCATGTACATCAGTTCCTAAATATGGAGTTTGATCAAAAACTTTCCAATTACCTTTTAACACGTTGTGATGAGAATATGAGATTCTTCTCCCTAAAGTCAAAATCAGCCCCATAGCAAAATCTGCACAAGATTCATGTAAAATTCCAGGGGTATTTCCAATCAAAATCCCCTTTTCTGTAGCAGATGATAAATCTATATTGTCATATCCTACAGCTCTAGTAGATACAATTTTTAATTTTTTGGCAGCGTTGATCACATCAAAATCTATGGGATCATTTGCTTCAATCATAAAAGCATCACATTCAACAGATTTTTCTATAAGCACTGATTTAGGTGGAGGCGTAGTTTCATTCCAAACCTCAACTTGAAAAAAACTTTTAAGCTTATCTATAGCATCAGGAACTATTGGCCTACTGACAAAAACTTTTTTATTCAAATTAATTACACCTACTCTCTAAATTTTTCATAAACTTCTTCTTTTGTTGGAACACTATGCTTGATAAAAATATCTTTGCCATTTTTGTCAAAAAACACAAATGTTGGAATCATTTTAGTAGATATTAAGTCACTAATATGATTCCCCACAACAGAGTGAACATCAACTCTATATAACTTGTATTCATTTCTCAATTCAGACTCTAACCTATTCACGATAGGATTCAACGTTAAGCACCCCACTCAATAATCAGAATACATATAAAGAAGATAAGGTGAACCTGAAGAGCGAATATTTTCAAAACTTTGTACAGTTGACATGTTTTCATTCGAATTTTTTTGAATTGACTGGAATAAAACCATAACAATTAAACTTGCAAGAACAAAAACAAGTATGTATTTTGATGAAAAAAATCTTAACCCTATTAACGAAAAGACAATTAACAAAAATGCAGTTGCAAAAATTAAAGAATACTGATTAATAAGGTTATACAAACTACTCTCATTGGTTATAACTACAATTTTAGTCTATATTTCAGAAAATTTTGTGTCAATCAACCCATCTGTTAACATACCAAATCTCAGAACATCTCTGAGAATCAATTAATTAAATTATAGAAGGATTTAACCATGTCTGATAAAGCATTAAGAGTAAGTTATGGAGAATATACCTACGAAAGTGTTCCGGAATGGGCTCCTTTACCTAAAGGATGGGAATGGAATCATGTAGTTGGCGTTGCTGTAGATAATGAAGATAGAATTTTTGCATATAACAGAAGTGAACATCCCATAATAGTTTTAGATAAATCTGGAAAAATTCTTGATTCTTGGGGTGAAGGTCAATTCACAAGGGCTCATCATATAGAAATTGGCCCAGATGGTTCAATTTGGACAACAGATGTAGGAGACCATACAGTCAGAAAATGGACTATAGACGGTAAACAATTAATGATTCTAGGAACTCCAAATGAACCATCCGTAGAGCAAAGTGGAGAACCTTTTAATCAACCTACAGATATTGCTTTTGGATTAGACGGATCTATATATATTTCAGATGGATATGGCAATTCCAGAGTCCATCATTACTCACCTCAAGGAAAATTAATCAGATCATGGGGAGAAAGAGGTACAGGACCTGGTCAATTTATGCTCCCTCATGGAGTAGCCGTAGACCCAACTGGACTTGTGTACGTGTGTGATAGAGAAAACAATAGAATTCAAATTTTCACACCTGAAGGGCAATATGTTTCCCACTGGAAAGGCGTACATAGACCTAACCAAATTGTTTTAGGTAATGATGGAGCAGCATTTGTTTCAGAATTGGGACATCGCCAAGGTACTAAAGTTACTCCAAACTTAGTTTCTCCAAATTCAGGAGTAAAAATCTTAACCAAAACAGGACAATGGCTAGGTGGTTGGGGACAAAGTACAAGAGAACATGGAGATATTATGGCCGCTCATGCTTTGGGAATTGATTCTGAAGGAAGCCTATATGTAGGGGAAACATTAGAAGGCGCAAGAATGCAAAAGTTCATTAGAGTATAAAAAAGAGCCCATATAATGGACTCTTTTTATTTTTTGCGAAACACCTTAGGTAAAGTGGAATGCATAAACTCGTAAGCTATGGGCACGATTAGTAAGGTCAAAAAGGTAGAACTTGCCAATCCACCAATTACAACAGTAGCCAAATCTTCACCTATAATTCCGCCACCCTCATTGCCGACAAATGCCGCCAAAGGAAGTAAGGCCAAACCAGTAGTAAAGGCTGTCATCAATATAGGCCTTAATCTCACCAATCCTCCTTCAACAAGAGCTTCTCTTACTGAAAAATTATCGTCACGTAACTGTTGAACAAATGCAATCAAAACAATCGCATTTGTTACAACTAAACCAATAAGTAACAACAATCCCATCATTGCCGGTAAACCTAAAGATCGGCCTGTGATAGCTAAGCCAACAAATGCACCAATACTAGCTAAAGGCAAACTAAGTAAAATCACTAAAGAATCCCTCAAAGATCCCAAACTACCTGAAACTACCAAAAACACCAGAACTATACTTATGGCCATTGCCAAAAATATATCTTGAAACCCTTCAGCAATATCTGAAAAAATTCCACCCGTTTTAATTTCTATTCCATTAGGTAATTCAATAGCATCTATTTCTGCATCTATCGCCATTTGAACAGAACGTGAATCCTCATTGGTGATTTTTCCCGTAATAGTAGCTGAACGATTTGTGTCTGTTCTAGCAATAGTAATAGGAGATTCCACTCTGTTCATAGTAACTAACTCACCTATTGTTGCAGATCCTAAAGGACCGTTAATAGATAAATTATTGAAACCCTGAAAAGGATCTTGAGCACCATACATAGAAGAAGTAATTAATTTTAATTTCAAATTCACTTCTTCATTATTTAACATTAAATCCCCTAAATCTTGTCCTTTCATAGGGGCACTGATTGCTATAGCTACCTCTTGAGGTGTCATACCAATAGTTGAAGCAATTGCTGAATTTACAACCAAATTCATCTCTGGTCTTGTTCCAGTTAAATCTGATTCAATATTATCAACTCCATCTAAGCTTCTTAGAGCTACCAATAATTCATTGTTCACTCTAGATAAGTCCTCTAAATCATTACCTACTATTTTTACTTCTACTCCAGGTTGAGGAGGACCAGCTGCATTTAATTCTTCAAATTCATATTGAGTTCCATAACTCTCTGAAGGGAATTGGTTAGTTAGTATTTCTGCTACATCATCAGGAGCTTCAGAAGTAAGCCTAACGAATATACTAGCAAAACCTCCTACCTCATCAGGATTAGAAAAAACGCCTGAACCACCTATTGTGGTAACAAAGTTTTCTATCTCACCTCTATCAAGTCTAGATTTCAATTCTTTCTCTAAATCTAAAACTTTAGATAGTTTTTGTTCTTCGGTAAGTATCGGTGGAACTGAAATATCTACTGCCAAAATCCTTGCTGGACCTGTAGGAAAAAGAGTGACAGGAATCAACCCTAATGCAGGCAAAGAAACGCTACCTGCAGTGAGTATCAAAGCTATAAAAATAGTAATAATTTTATGTTGTAAAGACCAAATGAGTGCGGGTTTATAAATCCTTTGTAGAAAAGATAAACTATTACCAGTTTTCTCAGTATCTTGAACCATATCCCCAGGTCTCAAAATAGCTGCACCTACTACCGGAACAAAAGTAATCGAAACAATTAAAGAAGCAAACAATGCTGAAGAAACAGCTATACAAAAAGGTAAAAAGAAGGAGCCTACTAAACCTTGAATGAATGCAAGAGGAGCAAAAACAACTATTGTAGCTAGTGTTGAAGATGTAATAGCAGCTGCTACTTCTTTTGTAGCAGATAAAGCGGCATCAAATTTTGATTCACCCATTTGCATATGCCGATAAACATTTTCTAAAACAACAATACTATCGTCAACAACTCGTCCAACAGCTAAAGCTAAACCGCCTAACGTCATCACATTAAGAGTTAGATCTGTAAAGCCCATAATCAATACACCACCTAAAATACTTACAGGAATGGTTAAAGCAATAACTAAGGTGGGTCTCAATGATAATGCTAAACCTTTCATCAAACCTGGTTTAATATTTAACAAAAATATAAATACTCCACCAACAGCAAACAAGAATCCATAAATTCCTTCACTGAATAAAGTTTGTAATTGACTTTCTATGTCAGGACCTGCGTTATAAATAACTACAGTATCTAACCCTGATTTTTCAGCCTGAGAATTGGCAGAATTTAAAACTGCTTGAGTCACATCCACAGTATTAGCTTCTGGATCCTTAAATACACTGACTCCTACACTAGGGTTACCATTTGTCCTTGAAATAGAATTTGATGAAGATGGAATTCTGGAAATTGTAGCAACATCTTTTAACAAAACAGGGTTTCCATCCCTAGATCCAATAGCTATATTCTGTAAATCTTCTAAAGTAGATACAGAATGAGATGTTCTTAGTGAAACCACACCTGTTCCGTCGAAAATAAATCCTGAAGACATTGAAAAATTCATTTCGTCAAAAATTTCAGAAATTTTATCTAAACTAATATCATTTTGATAAAGGGATTCTGTATCTGCATTTACATTTACATCAAATTTCTGAATTCCACTTATAACAACGTCACTCACTCCATCAATTGATGAAATAGATGGTTCAATTTCTTTAGAAACTATCTCTTGTAATGAATTAATATCACCTTCAGTAATAAAACTAAATTCTAGAACTGCTTGTGCACCAGGGTCTAATTTATTTACAGTTGGAGTTTCAACGTTGCTCGGTAAATCCATAGAAACCAACCGAGATTCAACTTCTTTTTTCGCAATGTCCATATCAATACCATAGTCATAAAACATCAATAGCAATGTGGAGCCCTCAAAAGTAATCGATTGTACAGAATTTAATCCTTCAAGACCTGAAACTTGATTCTCCAATGGTTCAGTTACGTATTGAACTACGTCTTCAGAACCAGCATTTGGGTACGCAGCACTTACTGTTAATAACGGAAATTGAACTCTAGGCAAAACTTCTACAGGTAACTGACTAAATGTAAAAATCCCATAACCTAGCACTAACAAAAATGCCAAAATAGTTACCGACGCTCTTTTTAATGCCAAATCAGTAAAGTAAGTCATTGAACTCCTCAATAAAAAATATTTTTAGGAACATTATGGTGTTATAAATTATATGTGATCATGAATGAAAATTATAAGACTTTAAATGCGTCAAAAAATAATTCAATGCTTTTTCAGTAAAAATAAACATATTTTGTTCTCTGTTTGAAATTCCTGATTCTAAAGTCATAGATTCGGTAATAGGGCCTACAATCCCGAAACATGAATGCCCAGCAGAATCTCCATAACTATTTCCAGTAGGGCCAGCCGCACCTGTTTCACTTAAAGCCCAATGAGAATTTAATTTTTCTTTAATTTTTCTTGCATAAAGCAACGCACATTCTTCAGTAGATGATCTGATTCCAATTCGGTCATCATCAGTTATACCTAACAAAGAGTTCTGAGAACTTTTTGTATAAACTACTGCTCCGCCTAGGAAATAAGCCGAGGATCCTGGAATAGCTAATAAAGAAGAAGAAATTAACCCTGCTGAAGATGATTCAGCAACTGATATTGTTTGTTGATTATCTTTCAATATTTGACCAATGTCTGAAGATATTTTAAGAATTTCTGAATTCATTTTTCCTCCTAATGTGGATATTATTTTACCCGGATTACTTGAAAATCAACTTTTCCATTCTGAACTAAATTTCTGATTTTACGTTGTTTCGTAGTTAAATCACTATTTCCTGATTTAAATTCTATTAATATAATTTGATCTTCCTCAAATTGAATACCATCAATTGGAGTTCCCAAAAACCTAAATTGCTTAGAATCCCATGGAAAAACAGAGTGCAAAGGAATAAATTGTTCTGAAATTTGACCAAATTTCACTGATTGGCTTCTAAGTTTTCTCTTGTAAGAAATAATTATTTTAGAAAAAAAGTACAAGAAAACCAAACTAACTGAAAGTACGCTTATAAAAATAATCAATAATAATTCTACCAAGGAAAGATGAATCTCCATATCACCTCCGGATCAGAGAGATTAGAAATTTAATACATTTTGAGAAATGGAATCTCCAAATTCTTTAATTTGCCATTTTCGAACTTCTGGTTGTTCAAATTCTTGTTCAAATAATTCAGGGGATCGTGACAATCTTGACAAACTTGATGTAGGCCAAAGAAGACTGGGGTCTAATTTTAATTCTTGACCTAAACTTTTTCTCCAGTCCTTTAATTGCTTAAGCCTAATATTGGCCTGTTCTCTTTGTTTGTTTGAAAACCCTTTCTGTCTTTGTTTATTTTTTTGAGGTCTAAATTGTGGATCCATTTTTCGGCCATTTTCAATCACTTCCTTCAGGCGTTGTATATTCGGCTTACTTGCCCAATACCCTATTCCTGAAATTTCGGAAAAATTCTGATTAGGGTCTCTAGCAATTTCCACTAATACTGAATCGGAAAGAATTTTAAAAGGCGGTCTGTCTTTACTTATAGCCTCATCTTCACGAAACTCAAATAAACATTTCAATATAGCCAAACTTCTAGGGTTTAAATCAATACTCCCTTTTACATCAAAAAAAGCGTTAGATTCATTTTTGGCCTGAAATTTGATATTAGACAATCTAACGCACTCTTCTTTCACCCATTCTAATCTTGATAATTCTGATAATTTATTTTCCATAACTTTTCTAGTTTTATTAAGGTATAAAACATCATCCGCAGCGTATTCTATAGATTCATCAGGAAGGGGCCTAATTGTCCAATCACTTCTTTGAAATTTCTTATCTTTTTTAATCTCAATTTGAACATACTCATTCAATATCGAATCTAAACCTAATTTTTCAGAACCTAAAAAAGCAGCACCAATACTAGTGTCAAAAACATTTTTGAAAATAAAAGAATAATCTCTGTTCAAACTACGAATATCATAATCCCCAGCATGAAAAATTTTAGTTATTCTAGAATTCTCAAAAATCCTACTCAATTCCATTAGATCATCAATTTCTAATGGATCTATGATATGAGCCTGGTCATCAAAAGAAACTTGGATCAAACATACTCTCTCTGGATATCTAAAAAATCCATTACCTTCAATATCAATACTCAAATGTTTTTTAGATAGTGCGTTTGATACCAGCTTATTCAAAGCTTCTTTAGTAGCAATCGTATTAATAGATTGATTTGGTTTAATTGTTTTTTCGGTAATCAAGTTAGAAAAAGTATACATGAAGAGTGTTAATTTATTTGCAGAAATTATCTAAATTAGGTAACTTTCTTTAAATTCATCATTAGCAGATACTTTCACATGAAATACAAGGAAAAACCATGAAAATAAAAAATATCAAAGTTAATAGAATCAAAAGCCCTCAGGAAAATAATGCTAGACCTTTTGTAGGTAGGCCAGGAAAATTACTTTTGCAAATAGAAACCGAGGATGGGGTCACTGGAATTGCAGAAGCTGGAAGAAACTTAAAAATTATTCAAGCATACTTAGATGAGCTAATTAATCCTTTACTTAAAGGGTTAGATGCAACAAGGCCTAGGCAAATTTGGGAAATGTTAACTTTTGGACATGGTCAATATGCCACAAAATTCCCTTCACAAATCGTTGGTGCAATAGATATTGCACTTTGGGATATTTCCGGAAAATCTGCAAATTTACCTATCTATCAATTGTTAGGAGGGGCATCTAGAACCGAAATCCCATTATATTGGAGTAGAGGAAATGGATGGAGCAAAACACCTGAAGAAATGCTAGAAGAAGTACAAGAAGGCTATAACAAAGGATACAGAGCATTTAAAGTCAGAATGGACTGGCGAAGTTATAGACAAGACTCAAATCCAGAAAAAGATTTTGCAATTTTCAAAAAATGTCGTGAATGGCTACCTGATGATTGTCCATTAAGCTTTGATGCAAATTGTGGATACTCTGTCCCTACAGCTATAGAACAGGGAAGAAAATTTGAAGAAATAGGAATAGCACATTTTGAGGAACCTCTTCCTGAATATGATTACCCAGGATTAAAACAGGTAGTAGATGCTCTAGATTGTGCTGTATCCACAGGTGAACAAGAAACCTCTCCCTGGAAATTCAGAGATTTAATTAATCTAGGAAACCCAGACATACTACAACCAGACATTTTAAATATTGGTGGACTATCTGGAATGATGCGCGTATACGAATTAGCAGTTTTGCACAATAAAATTCTTATGCCACATGCTCCTTATTCAGGTGCAAACTCAACTGCTAGCTTACACCTGTATTCAACTATTTCAAATGCCGTACGACCTCACGAAATGTCTGAAGAATTTACGGGTCCAGTAGAACAAGTTGCAAGTCTTTTTCAAGAACCAATACTCCCGGAAAACGGAAAAATTAGCCTTCCAAACAGACCCGGATTAGGACTAGAAATTGATGATAAAGAATTTCAAAAAATGCTAGATGAATAATACAAATAAGGTGTTAAACAATGAAATACGACACAATTATTATTGGGGCTGGATCTGCGGGATCAATTTTAGCGACTAGATTAAGTGAAGATCTCAATAAATCCATACTATTACTAGAAGCTGGACCAGACTATCCTGATATAGATTCTTTACCTGACGAAGTAAAATTTGGGTACGCAACTGGAACTGAAATTTCTACTAGTGACCATAATTGGCAATATATTGCTAGAGCAACAGATGACGCTGAAATAGATGTTCCACGAGGAAAAGTTACAGGTGGCTCAAGTGCTATCAACGGCCAAATATTTCTCAGAGGTATTCCGGAAGACTATGATAATTGGGCTGAAATGGGAAACAATTTATGGGACTATCAACAAATCCTTCCCTATTTAAACAAAATTGAAACAGATACTACATTTCAAGATAATCCCGGAGATTTTCATGGTAATTCTGGTCCAATAATTTGTCATAGATTTCCTAGAAGTACTTGGCTACCAGGATCCAATGCATTTGAAAAAGCATGCCTAGATGCAGGGCATCCTTATTGTGAAGATGCTAACGCACCAGGGAGTACTGGTGTAGGGCCCTTGCCTTTAAACAATCCAAATGGAATCAGATGGTCAACTGCCATTGGATATTTAGGGCTATCTAGACATAGATTAAATTTAACAATTAAGCCAAATGTTGATGTAAAAAAAATTATATTTGATACAAATGGAAAATGCCCAAAAGCAATTGGCGTTGAAGTAGTTTCTCAGGGAGAAACTTTTTTCATCGAAGGAGAAAACATAATTCTCAGTGCAGGTGCAGTAGTCTCACCTCAAATTCTCATGCTATCTGGTATCGGCCCTAAAACTCATTTGTCTGAACATAATATAGACACAATAAAAGACCTTCCAGGAGTAGGGCAAAATTTAGCAGACCACCCAATGCTTTATGTGACTTGGGAAACCAAACCAGAAATAGATTTAGACCCCTTAGGGCCGAGAATTCAATTAACTTTAAGATATACTGCTGAAAATTCTGAACTTGAAAACGACATGATTGTATACATGATGGCTGTAGCAAGCGATAGGCCAGAAAGAGGGGGATTGAGATCTAATCCAATAGGTATGCAAGCAAACTTATGTATCAATCTTGCCAAAGGAAAAGGAGAAGTTAAGCTCAATTCTTCTAATTACCAAGATCAACCCTACTTAGATTACAACTACCTTGAAGAAACAGACGACATAGAACGTTTCAAACATGGAATCAAAATGCTTGTAGATCTAGAAAAACACCCGGAAATGGAAAAAATGATTAAAAAAAGAATTACACCAACAAATCAAGATTTAGAATCAGATGAGACGCTAATCTCTTGGATGAAAAAGGATATAACTACAGGTCATCATATTTCATGCACTAACAAAATGGGGCCGAAATCAGACCAAATGTCTGTAGTAGATCAATTTGGTAAAGTACATGGAGTAGATAATCTGAGAGTAGTAGACGCCTCTATCATGCCTGAATGTGTCAGAGCAAACATAAATGTAACAGTTATGGCTATCGCCGAACGAATAGCAGATTTTATAAAAACAGATCAATAACAAGGAGTGCAAATGTCTGAACAATTTGACCGCGGATTTGAAATGAGGAAAAAAGTTCTAGGAGATGACTATGTCAATCAATCATTTGCCAATGCTTCTGAATTTGATAAACCTTTTCAAGAATTTGTAACAGAATCTGCATGGGGAGAAGTGTGGACTAGGGATGAATTGGATAATAAAACAAAAAGTATAATTACAATGTCAGTATTACTTGCTCTAAGAGCAGAAAATGAAATAGCACTTCATACAAGAGGTGCAATAAATAATGGGGTTTCAGCTGAAGAATTGAGAGCAATTGCCATCCATGCTTCAGTATATGCTGGAGTTCCTTCTGCAATCTCTGGAATGAAAATAATCAAAAAAGTATTACAAGAAATGGGTAAAATTTAATGGATAAAATCAAATTCTACGGAACCATGTGGTGCAGTGATTGCCACAGATCAAAAGAATTTCTGGATTCTCACAAAATAGACTATGAATACACTGATGTAGATGAAAATCCTGAATTTGCAAAATTGATAACTCAAATAAACAATGGTTTGCAAAGAGTACCTACAATCATATTTCCAGACGGATCTATTTTGGTTGAACCTACCAATAAAGAACTTTCAGAAAAATTAGGCATTTCCTAATTTACCAAATCTACATCCATATCAACCATAGGAAATATTTGAAAATTAGCAGGCATAATTTCTGATTGTTGATTTAAATATATATGTAACATTTGATTATCTTCGACATCCCACACAGCTGCCATTCCTCTACCAGGTCTTCCATAAAATGATCTAGCGTGTCCCAAATCTAAAATTTTTTGAGCCCACGGCCACATTTTTCTTCTTTGTACAACTACATCAGATGGCCTAGCAGGCTGAGGAGTAGCAATCACTAGAAATAGCATCAATCATTACTACCTAAAAAAGCTGTAATCTGTGTAGTATCCAACAAAGGAAAAATTTCAAATGTGGCAGGCATAATCTCTGACCATTCATTTAACAGACGATGAAGAGTTTCGTTGCTATCGACATCAAAAATTCCCACACCGCCTCTTCCAGTTCGAGCATAAAATTCTTTAGCAAATCCAGAATCTTTTTGTTTTTGTGCCCATGGCCAAAACTTTCTTCTTTGTTCAACAACTTCAGATGGCCTATGTAAAGCTGGAGAACTAACAACTAAAAATATCATCTTATATCCTTGTAATTTTTCGACATAATATTGGATTTAAAACTAAATAGAAATAGTTAGTCCCTGCTCCCCAATAATTATTTCACCGGAAAACTCACTGGATGCTTCCTGTCTACACAATTCTCTATCACTTGTTGCCCAAAAATGAGTTAATACCAGTTTTTTGACATTACTAGACTCAGCTAGTTCACCTGCCTCAGAAGAAAATAAATGATTAATGGGCTTATGGATTGGGGCACCTCCTCCTAAAGCATTTTCAGATAGAAAAACATCAACATTGTGCAAATTATGCCTCAGAGAATCACATATCTTGGTATCAGAACTATAAACAAGTGTCTTATTGTCATGACTAACTTTCATCCCATGGGATAAAACTGAATGTTCAACACGAAATGGTTGGATTGAAATATCTCCAAAACTATATTGTCTTTGATCGTATTCTTGTAAATTGAATGATTGTTCAAAAAAAGGCTTTGTATCAGATAAAGATGATGACAATTGATGTAAATATCTGATAGCTGATTTTGGTACATAAACATTCAATCTATCTTTAAATTCACTATATCTCATAGCATATCGCATAGCTATCAAATCAATAAAATGATCAGGATGCATATGACTAATAAAAACAGCATCCAAATTATTGAAATCTACAATTTTTTGTAAATAGGAAAAAACTCCACTTCCACAATCTATCAGAATATTTGTATGTTTTGACTGTACTAAATACCCAGAACAAGCATCACCTTGAGTAGGATATGCTCCTGAAGTGCCTAATAAAGTGAGATCCAACGATGATTACCACTGAACAAACATAGGCATGACTACATGAGTGTATCCGGGTTTACTAATAGACCTTAAAACACCAGGACTAGAAGCACCAGTCATTTCAAAAACAACTTCACCATCACCCAAAACATCTAAAACATCGGCTAAATATTTATTGTTGAACGCAATTCTAGATTCCTCATCTATCTCTCCTTCAACCCTAGCATCAATTTCACCCTTATTTTCTCCAAGTTCTTCAGCTCTAGAAGAAATAGATAATCCAGCAGACTCTCCATTACCAACGATTTGAATCCTAACAATTCCACTTCCATCTCTTGCAAAAATAGATGCAGTTTTAACAGCATTAGTAAAATCTGAGAGGTCAGCCAATACTTGATTTTTATAATTTTCAGGGATTAATGATCTGTAGTTAGGAAAGGATCCAGGCATTAATTGAGATACAATTTCCACATTACCAATATTGAATAACGCATGAGTACCCGCTGGTGTTACAGTAAATTCCACTGGAGAAGAATCTGTTCCTATTAGCCTACCAATTTCTTGCATCGATCTAGCAGGAATAATGAATTCAAAGTTGTCCTCTATAGAGTCTGATAATTTTCCTTGGTAAACGGCTAATCTAAATCCATCCGCCGCTGCAAAAGTAAAATCATCATTATTTACTTCAATTTTAATTCCAGTCAGTACAGGTCTAGAATCTTCAGTTGCGGCTGCAAAAGCAACATAATCAACTGTTTCTTTCAAAATTTGAGGATCAATTTTAATAGTCGAACCCTCATCTACTGTTGGAATTGGAGGGAATTCTGAAGGATCAGTGCCATTTATGTTAGCCTCAAATCTTAAACATTTTAAAGTTACACTCATCAAGTCTGCGGAAGATTCTATATCTATTCGGTCATCAGGAAGAGTATTAACAAAGTCTGTAAGTAATCTAGCAGGGATTGTAATTTCACCCTCTTCTTCAATTTGAGCACCAATCTTTGTAGTGATTGCAATATCTAAATTAGTTCCTGTCAAAACTAACATATCATTTTGAGTTGAAATTTTAACATTCTGGAGTACAGGTAAATTACTCCTAGTAGCAACAGCTCGTCCTACTATTGCTAATCCTCTACTTAAGTTCTGTTGAAGGCAAGATATCTTCATATTAACCTCGAAAATATTGAAACTAGTATATTGATCGAAATATGCATCGTCAACGATTACACAACATATGTTTTAAGATTTTATTAAAACACTAGAAGAAGCATGTTAACTAATTAAGAGAAGCAATAAACTCAATTTCTAAAGTAATTTCATCTTCTAAAGAAAGAATAAAAGGAAATGTGGGTTTTGTTAAATTAAAGTCATCCCAGGTGATCACAGTTGATGCTAAACCAGAAACTTCTGAACCATCAAAATTCAAATCTGTAGTCCATTTAGTATTTTTTGAAACGCCTGAAATAATTAAATCACCTATGATTCCAATATTATAATTACCTTGATTAGGAACAGGATTTGGTAAACCAACAATGTCTTGAACCTCTAGTAATACTTCCTTACCAATTCCTGAGTTTCTTAATACCCATCTGTCTCTTCTATCTTCGTCACTTTTCAAGGCAGTCACATCTACTAAGATTTTTGAATCATCTACAACATTCCCCATTTCATCAATACTAATAGTTCCAGATACTAATCCAGTTTCACCTGTAGCTACTATTGGCAAAGGCAACCTAACAAGTTCTTCACCAATTTTGTACCTAGCTTTTGATAATGGGTTAACAACAATTTGGATTGATTGTTGTTTTGAGTCGTCAAAAATAATTTGAGGTGTACTTTGTGGCTGATTTTGATCTAAATTCTGTATTGTAGGCGTAGGAAGCAATTTCCCTACAGTTGGAGTGGGAAGTACAGTTTTTTGAACCGTAGTATTTTCAATACTAGAAACAACTTCTGTGACAGTATTGGTATCAGAACAAGAAATAAATACCGAAATTAATAAAAATGGTACTAAAAATAAATTCCCAATATTTTTAATTTTCAATTGAATCCTGTTTATTGAACTGTAATTGTACCTACCATTCCTAATGTCTCGTGAGGAACACATATCAATGTATAAACACCAGGCTTATCAAAAGTGAAAGTTAAAGTGTCAGTCTCACCGCCTTCAACTTCTACTTCTATTCCTAAATCATCGACCACAAAAGAATGAAATTCATTTTCAGACGATAAATTAAATTGAACTGTTTCACCAGTTGTAAATGTTAAATCGCCAGGTTCAAACACATAATTACCTCCAGCATCATTCATTGCAACATCAATCACCTTATCTGCAGTGGCTGTAGTTGATGAGCTTGAGGAAGACGAGGAAGAAGCAGGAGCTGATACAGGAGCTGGAGGAGCTGTCATCACTGAAGCAGAAGAAGCACTTGTTTGAGGAACAGGTGCGGGATCTACAGCATCATGGTCTTCATTTTGAGGAACACATGCCGCAAAAATCATTAAAATAGACATCAATGAAATTACACTAACCAACTTTGTCATTAACTACTCCTTAGTAATAAGTGTCATATAAATAGCGTAGCATCAAAGTTTTTAAGTGGTCAACGAAGAAAATTATGATATTAATTATCATAGATGTTGCATAAATGCCTTGAATAAGTACTTATGTTCTGATAATATGTTCGGAACATAAGTACTGAATTAAACCGTATTTGGAGAAAATGATGAAAAGACCATTATCTAAAAGGCAGCAAGAAATGCTGGCTTACATTAAAAACTTTATGCAAACTAATAACTACCCTCCTACTGTTAGGGATATACAAAATGGCTGTCAAATCAGTTCCACATCAGTGGTCGACTACAATCTCCAAATCCTACAAAGAGAGGGGCACCTAGCAAGAAAAAGAGATGTATCAAGAGGACTAGAGTTATTAGGCGAAGCAGCCAGTCATTCATTGAGAAATTTAGTCAATGTTCCCATTCTAGGAAACATTGCTGCAGGAGAACCATTGGCTTTACAGGGAACGGGGCCATGGAATAATGAAGATTTTGATAATGTAGATATTCCTCCTTTTTTAACCAAAAATAAAGAAAATGTATTTGGACTTCGTGTAAAAGGTGAATCCATGATTGATGCTCTAGTCGGAGACGGAGATCTCGTCTTGCTAGAACCAATTACTAAACCTAATAACGGAGACATGGTCGCTGCTTGGCTAGAAGATAGAGAGGAAGCTACATTAAAACATTTCTATTTAGAAGGAAACAAAGTTAGGCTTGTGCCTGCAAATTCTATGATGCAACCAATTACAGTTTCAGCTTCTAATGTAGCTGTAAAAGGTAGAGTTGTAGGTGTAATGAGGACCATGTGACCCCTCATCACTTCAGCACAACTGTTTTTTATAATAACTTCTTTTATAATAAACGCCTTATGCCGAAGTGGCGGAATGGTAGACGCGCCGGTCTCAAAAACCGGTGAGGTAACACTCGTGTGAGTTCGAGTCTCACCTTCGGCACCAAAAAATTAAATGCTGGAGGAAATAAATGAACTCAATTAAAGAACTTATAAAATCAGGGAAAACAGCTGTAGGTACTAGCGGAACTCCTAATGCAGACAACGCAGCAATGCTTGCCGATTCAGGATTAGATTTTATTCTTTTCGATACTCAACACTCACCAGTATCAGACCCCAAACAGTATGCTGCAGCCATTCAAGCCATGTCAGGTAAAAAAGCAGCGCCAATTGTGAGGGTTAGTACTAATCAACCAAATCAGATTTGCTTCGCTCTAGACATAGGAGCCAGAGGAATAATTGTTCCTATGGTGAATACTAAAGAACAAATGGTAGCTATGATGAGGGCATGTAAATATGCTCCGCTTGGAGACAGAAGTAATGCAGGTGTAAGAGGTGAATGGGGAAAAACTTCAAATTATAGAGAATACTTAGACAGAGTGAACGAAGAACTTCTAATAGTTCCTATGATTGAAACTCAACAAGCAATCGATAATATTGATGAAATTTTAAGTGTCCCTGGTATTGATGTATTACTTATAGGGCCTTCAGATTTATCTATTGAACTAGGCGTTCCATTAGAGTACGAAAGTGACACATATCAAGCTGGTTTAGATAAAATTGCTGCAGCATGTAAGGCACATAACGTAGTTCCCGGAATGTATTTCATTCCTCCTGAAATGGATCCTAACTTTTTTGTAGAAAAAGGATTTAAATTCTTTACTATGCCTTGGGCCACATGGGCTTCTCAAGGAATTCAAAATGGAATTAATTCAATAAACAGATAGATTTCTTTCAACAGCGGATTAATTTAAAAATCCGCTGTTGATTTACTTTTCTTATACTCAAAAATCTAAAAAATCCGTTTATAAACTCATTTGATTTCATATTTCATTATTGTATTGTTTCAATAATGTTTCATATATTTATCTAATTTTTAAAAGGAGATTAATTTTGAGTACTAAAATGGCTAATGGTTTATTATTTATCATTGCAGGGCTTGCACCTCTCACCATTTACCTGGTGTTGGGGTATGATGGAGCTCTTGGAATCCTAGACAGTGTTTATACAGAAAGAATTGCTACATGGTTCACATTGGCTTTAGCTATAGCTTTGATGATGAAAAAAGATACTATGCAAGGCGGAAATGGCTACCATATAGCTAACGCAGGATTTCTTATCGTCATAATTGCAAGCGCTGGAGGAATCATAGTAGATGCATTTAATGGTGCTGGGAACACATCTGTAGTTGACATATTGGGTCCTAATGTCTGGTCTACTTTCATGATGGGCATGTTTGTCACATCTCTTGGTTATTTTTTGCAAAAGAATTTCCCTATTTGGGTACCTGCTTTAGGAATGATAGCGACTGCATTTGGTTTTGTAGTGATGGCTTTTGGACTGATTGATCCTAATTCAGATGACATACTATTACTCCCAATATGGATAGGATTTGTTCTTACTACAGTCTTATACGGAGTATTCACAATCCGAGAACAATCAAACTAAACTTAGTTCGTGTACTTTTTAGTACTACTTATATCAAATTAAAACCCTCTAGGTTTCCCTAGAGGGTTTTTTTATTAGATGAACAATAAAAAATGTGATAGAGTCCGCACAAGATAAAGAAAGCTGAGGTGAATATGTCAAAACAAGGCGTGAACCCTGACGAACTAAGTCAACCATTTTGGGATGGTGCTAACGATAACAAATTAATGATTCAAAATTGCATCACATGTAATAAACTCCAACACCCTCCTGAAGCAGAATGCCGAGACTGTGAAAATGGTGAATTAGAGTGGAAAGAAATGAGCGGTAAAGGCAAAATATACAATTATGTAGTTGTGTACGATTGTCCTGTAAGAACTCTACAAGAAGACCAACCCTTCAATGTTGCTGTAGTCATGTTAGACGAAGATCCAGGAATTCAAATGTATTCGCATTTACCTGGGGTACCAGCAGACGAGGTTCCAGTTGGAGCAGACGTTGAAGTGATTTTCGAAAAATTACCTAATGGTCAACACGTACCGGAGTGGAAACTAACTAATTAATTTATTCTAAAAGGAGTGAT
The DNA here is from genome assembly GCA_003213095.1 of SAR202 cluster bacterium AG-426-M11. Classification (GTDB taxonomy): domain Bacteria; phylum Chloroflexota; class Dehalococcoidia; order Lucifugimonadales; family UBA826; genus AG-426-M11. The sequence goes on from QCNV01000003.1 coordinate 41,095, forward strand.
TGTATGGCTACTCAAAATGCACCACAATCAATGTATCGATCTGAAGAAGGTTTGGGAATTTGGGAACATAGAGGCAAAGTCGCGGCTGTGGGAATTGGCCACTCACCTACTGAACGAAGGTGGGATGGACATAGAGATACCTCAGTTGGAGCCTTAAGTATTCTTGCCTTAAGAAAAGCAATGGAAGACGCTGGAGTAACACCTGATCAAGTAGACGGATTAGTTATCACACCAGTTACAACAACTGGTGCATTCTGGCCCGAGGAAGATCCTTTACCTTGGGATGTAATCAAATCATACAACCAAACTGATGACCCTTTAGACGGGATTGCCAAATTAAGTGCAGAATGGTTATTAAAAAACATGCCAGAACTCACAAATGTTAAATACACTCAGTATGGTCCTACATGTATGTCTAACGCATTAAATGTAGCCTCTCAAGCAGTAGGTGATGGCCTTACCAACGTTTGTCTAGTTTTGAAAGCTTGGCACAACCTCCCCGGTAGATATTACCAAAGTGGACCTAATGCTCACGACACAATACAAGGTACACCTGCTATAAGAACATTATGGGGTGCCCCTGCATGCTCAGGCACTGCACTACAATTTGCTGAATATTGCAGAAAATATGGCAAAACTCACGATATGATGGCCCCATTTATGATCAATTCAAGAAGAAATGGACTTATGATGCCTGAAGGATATTGGTATCAACATAGACCTGAAGAATTGACTGCAGAAGATTATGAATATGCTAGATGGATTGCTAAACCAGCTAACCTTTTTGATAATGATATTCCTATTATGATGGCAGGAGCATACCTGTTTACTACAGCAGAAAGAGCCAAAGATATGAAACAAAAACCTGTATATATCTTGAATCATGCATCTAGTGAAGCTATCCCAAGAAGCCTCACTCCCACACTAGACGAAGTCGAAGCTGAAACAGCTAGTACAGCAAGAAAAATTTATGAGGGTGCGGGAATTACAGCAGCAGATTTATCTTTCGAAAACATGTACGACGGATTTCCACAATTTCATCAATTCCATATTGAAGGTCTTGGATACAGAGGTATCAAATTTGGTGAAGCTTTGGATTTTTACCAAACAGACATTAGCATAGAAGGACCCAACCCGGTATCTCCCAGTGGAGGAAACATTGGTGCAGGCAGAAGCAGAGTTTGGCTACACACTGATAGTATCCAACAAATCCAAGGAAGAGCCGGAGCAAGAGCTGTCACTGGAGTAAAACCTGAAATCGCAGTATCTGGAGGCCCCATGCCTCTTGGTGGCAACTATACTGTTTGGAGTGCGACACCAGACTAAATAATGACAAAAAGAATTCTAATCAGCTTAGATATAGACGGTACTTTAGAGGTCGGAGATCCTCCTGGTGATTTGACAATGGAAATGGTAAGGATCGCAAAAAGTAAAGGTTTCATAATTGGAACTTGCTCAGACCGACCTTTAAGTACTCAGAGAAAAATACTTACTCAACATGATATTGAAATTGAGTTCGCTGTATCAAAACATATGTTGCCAGACGTCAAAGAACAATTTGAAGCTGATGTATATTGCCATATAGGAGATAGAGATGATCTAGATAGGCAATACGCTATTAAAGCCGATTTCGATTTCATGTGGCCTGATGAAGCAGCTGCCCATCATTGGTTTCATAAATAAACTAATGCTTTGCAAAAATTGAATATCTCTCAATAATTTGGGAAGGCAATATAAAAGGTTCAGGTGAAGTTGATAAAAGCCAATTGAGAACTGACAAACCATAACCTTTGGGATAAGTTCTTACTCCATCAGAATTATCAACTACTTCTATTCCCCATCCAGAATTCATAAAATCAACAGGAATAATTAAACCTTCACTGATCTTAGAAATGTAAGAATTCATGTTAGCTTGTGAAATCCACGGCTTGTACATCAACCACATATCTAAATCAGTTCTGAAAATTTGAGTATTATTGATGATTGAAAATAAGTCTCTCACAAAAAATTGATCGCCAATGATTTGCCTATCAGTTGGATTAACAATTGAATCAGAAAAATATTCATTAACATATGCCCACCATTTTAAACTTCTGTAAGTAGGTGAAACAGGATCAACACCTACTTCCATACACATTTTTTGAATAAATTCATTCATTTGAAATAATTGTTTAAATTGAGATTGAGGAATCCCAAATTTATTTAATATTTCAAAATCACCCCAATCAACAATCAAATGTTCAGGGCCAGAAATTTGATTTGAGTAATTTTTTAGTCGCCTTTTATATGCAGACAAAGTTCTAGGGGGTAATGATATTTTATACCTGGATTGGAGAAAATTATGTCCAAAAGAATTTTTCCAATTATTTTGTTCCCAAGCTAATAGTAATCCAATTTGTTGGCAATCATTTAGTGCAGATTGAAAACCTTTTTTCCCATCCTTCCAATTACTAACGCCTTTAGGATTTATTGTTGCCATAATAATTTAGAGTGTTGCTGATTTATTGTATTTTTTTATATATTATAACTTTAATGTTGCATAAACCCAATAATAAGATGTACTAATAATCTCTAAATGCATCACCCGGCTTAGAAGGCATTGCATATCCTCCACTCAAACCAGATGGAGATCCATCAGCTCTATGACATGCAGCGCCAATCATTAATTCATTGTCAAACATGATCGCGTTTAATCCACCTGCAACTCTATTCACACTAGATACTTGATGTCCTAAAGAGGCTAATGAAGTTTTTACGTTTTCATCAAATTCATATTCCAACTCCAACACCCCCCCGTCTGTCCAAATTCTTGGAGCTTCGGCAGAAGCTTGTAATGATAAACCGTTATTAGTAAGAGCTAATAATGCTTGAGCTACTGCTCCAAATATTTTCCGTCCACCCGGAGTTCCTAAAACCAAATAGGGCTTAGTACCCTTTGTAATAATTGTAGGAGTCATAGAAGACAAACATCTCTTGTAGGGATGGATTGAATTTGCCATACCCGGATTAGGGTCAAATAATTCCATGCAATTATTTAACAACATTCCAGTACCTTTCAAAGCTACTTTACTTCCAAAAGCATTATTGATAGTTTGAGTCATAGAAACTATATTTCCTTCAGAATCAGCAACATTAAAATGAGTAGTATTTTCACTATCGTTCAATTTGAAGTTGTGAGTAAACTCATAAGATTGAGCTCTATGCAAATTAATTTCTTTTGAGCGCTCTAAAGCATATTTTTTAGAAATCAGCCCCTCTACTGGGATTTTGACATATTCAGGGTCACCAATATATTCATACCTATCCGCAAACACAATCTTGAATACCTCGGAAAGAATATGAATCCTTTGGGGATCTGTAATTGAATATTTTTGAAGATCAAAATTTTCCAAAATATTCAACATTTGAATTAAACAAATACCTCCACTACTTACAGGACCTACTGAATGAATTTGAAAATCTTTATAAGTGCCTATCACTGGATTTCTGTAAAAAAACTTTTGCCTTCTCAGGTCATCTAGTGAGAGTAATCCTCCATTATCAAGCATTTCGTCTTCCACATGCTGCCCGAGTTCACCTTCATATAAATATGCAGAACCATTATTAGCAATACCTTCTAATACAAGAGCAAAATTAGGATTTTTAATTATGTCGCCTTTTTGTGGAATATCTCCATTAGGTAAATAAATTGAAGAACTTTCTGAATGTTTTGAAAGCTCTGTAAAATTATCACGAATATTATTTGACAGATAATCAGAAACTTGAAATCCGTTTCTAGCAATTTGTATAGCCGGCGAAATCACATCCTTTAGAGAAAATTTGCCGAATTTTTCTACTAAATGAGACCACACCTGTAAATTTCCAGGTGTAGCAACTGCAAGATACCCATTTTGATTAAGTTTATCTTCAACTTCAAAAAGTCCTGAAGGTCCATCCTCAAATTCAACAGGATTAAACATTGTTTCAGATGACTTACCAGGAGCAGAAGCATATCCATCTATAGTAAAAAATCCTTGATTGGGTATATAAAAATTTGTAAACCCACCCCCAAAAGGGCCCACCATCATTGGCTCCACTACTGATAAAGCAAAAGCTGTTCCCGATGCTGCGTCAAATGCATTTCCCCCTGCAGCTAATATAGACAAGCCTACAGAAGAAGCTAGAGGATGATTTGAAGTCACCATAGCCTGAGAAGATGTTAAGGATTGTTTTCTAGTTTCGTATTTCATTAAATAACCTCATTTAAGGTCATTTAAGCAGATTAAAGATAAATAATAAACAATAAGGGCTACTTTGTGTTAAGTAGCCCTTATTTCAATACTTATAGCTTAAAATTTAATTTCCAGAACCTGATAGTTGTGTAGCAATATCTAATACTGAAGACAAATCAGTTACCGCAACGGGTGCATTTTCAATTTGTTCAACATTCTGAATAGCACCATTAATGACACTCAATAATCCATATTCAGCTTGTCTATCCAAATCTTTGACTCTAGCTTGAATATCTGTCAATTGCTGTTTCAGTTCATCTTGTTCAGAGTATAAATTTTCCAACTCATCCCATTTAACAGAAATCTGGCCCTGAATATCATCTGCTACAGATTGAAGAGGCATAATATGTTCAGCAATTCTAGCTTGTTTTTCTTCTTCTAATTTTTCTATTTGGGCATTAATTTCATCTTCAAAAGCTTTCTCAGCTTCTTGTTTTTTGGCTTCAAGATACTCATATTCATTTTGAATTTCCCTATCTAAGTTCCTGAACATCTCTTGTTCTTGATCAGCGTAATTATCCCAGGCGTCGTCCATAGCGTCATGAATGATTTTTTCTTGCTCATATCTCCAATCATCAAGTTCACTCCACAACCTATCATTGAAAACATGTCTTTCTTGGTCTCTTTGTTCTTTCATTTCATTCAAACCTATGCGCTGTTTATCTAGCATTTGGTATTCTCTTTCAAGAGCTTTAAACTGCTTGTGGATAGGTTTCATTAATTTTTCGACTTCTCTCCACTCATCATGAATACTATCTAATTCTTTATGAACTTCTCTCAATTCTTTTTCTATTATTTCTCTGCCTTTCTTATCATCTTTATGAGAATTTTCTCTTTCCTCGTTGAGCTGTCTAATTGATTCTTCAACTGCTGCAATCTGATTTTGTAATGTTTCCTCTATAGCATTATTAGCATTACTAGCCCCGTAATACTTTTCATCAATTATAGCTATCTGACTTATGCGAGTATTCTCTGCTTCTATTTTTTGTTGCTGTAGTTGTTGTTCTAAAGCATTAACATCTACTGATGTTTGATTAGATCCCATTAGTTTTACTTCTAAAACATCACCTTCCCAGAAGTTTTCCCAAGGAGTTGTGCCTAAAGTGTAAGAATGCGCTAACCATTGTCCAGCTACAGGAGTAACAGGCTGTAATACCCAAAGTCCTTCTTTATGTGAATAAATGTAACAAAACTCATACTGTGAACCTTGTGCTCCACAATCTTTTTTAACCCACATTGGGTGTCCATTAAATTCACCTTGTTCAACATAGTCCCCAGCATAATGAGTAGCACCACCTTCAAAAATAGCTCTAATCCATTTTCCATTTGTAGATGAATTTTTCTGATGATTAATTAATTCAATTTTATTTTGAAGTTCTTCATTCAGCTGATTAATTATGTTTTGGTATTCTTCAAGTCTTGCATATGCCGCAGTAACTTCTGGACCAGACACATTAGCAGCACCACCAATATCAGCAGCAGACTGTTGTAATTCTTGCAATTTAGAATCTAATGGCTGAATTTCTTGAGTCAGCATATTGATTTGATTTAATAAGGCTAAATGCTGCGGGTTTTCAGTAGTAACTTCGGAACCAGCAACAAATTGCGGTACCTGAGTCAATTGAGCTTCTAAATCAGATATACCAAGAGTAATCTCAGGAATATTTGGATTGTCTATCATATCATTTCTTCCATCACCGTCTGTATCAGTAGTACTTTCTATTTGTTGAGGTAGAAGAGACAAGATAGCTTTCTTATCTTCAATCTGTGTCATCAAATCAGTGTACGCTGGATTAGGTTGAGGGTCAGTAGTGTATGTAGCTGGAATTGTCTCTAAGTTTTGATTAAGCAAATTTATTTCAGCATATCGATTATCAATTTCAGCAATTAATTGGCTTATTTCCACATTAATATTAGCGTTAGCTTGAGTTTGAGACTGTACATTCGTTTCTAATTGTTGAATGAAATTCATTTCATTCTCTTTCTTCATTTCTAAGTCTGCAATTTGGTTTGCTGTTGAGACTTTAAGTGCCTCTATTTGCGCCAAATTTGATGAGGAATCAGCAGCAGCCGAATTAGTTTCATAAGCTGTATTTCTCTGTGATTCTATTTGTTGAATCGTAGAGTGAAAATTATCCCAAACAGCCTCAACTTCTTGGTCATACATACTCCAATCCACTTGTGTTACATTAGTCGCAGCTGTAGTGGATGTGTCAGCAGATGACCAGACTACTTCTAATTGATGATACAAATCATCTAATTCTTTTTGTTTTTCTTCAAATAGATCATCATAGTAATCCATTGATTTTGCATCAGAATTTTTTCGCCAATCTTGCTCGTCTAATTGGTCTCTTAATGCTCTTTCTTTGTCTTCCCAAATTTCGCGCCTATCGTCAAGTTCCATCATTTGATCATCAAATGCCATATTTTGTTCATCCAATGAAATTCTAATTTGATCTAATTTAAAATAAGCTTCTTTAATAGCATTTTTCTGTAAACGATATTCGTTATTATTTTCCCATTCTTCCATGGCAATATGATTTTGTTTCTCTCTTTGACGAAGCTCACCTTCAAATGCTTCCCACATTAGATGATTTTGCTCATCTAATTGATCTCGTATTTGCTCCAATTCCTCATCTAGAGCGTCATAACGAGCTTCAATTGAATCCTCAAAAGCTTCAAATTCTTCATTTACCATCTCATCAAATCTTTCTCTAGCTTCATCTTCATTCAAGAATAGGGTTTGATGTTCAGTAGACATGTCATTTTCAAATTCTTGTCCAATTAATTCAGCTTGCTGATTAATAATGTCAAGTTCCTCTTCTAAAGATTCTATTTCTTGTTCGATAGGTTGAATCCGTGAATCTAAATCAGAAATTTGCTGAACCAATGGATCTACTTCATTTGTTTGTATTTCTAAAATTTGTGACCTCAAATCCAGAACAGATTGAGCAGCTTCCGCATCTACAACGCCACATGCAATCATAGAGAAACAAATAGATAAAATACCAATAATTCTCAAACCGATTTTGTTTAACATAACCTGCTCCTATCCTATTTATTACTAATCATTGTTAGTTGGTAAATCCAATATTGAATCAAATCCTATAGCTCTTCCTGTTCCACCTGCTTCGATTTGATCCACATTCTGAATAGCATCATTTATGACACTAAGAAGTCCAAATTCTGCTTGTCTGTCCAATTCTTGGACTCTAGCCTGCAAAGATTCCAACTGTGATTTATATTGTTCTTGAGTTTGATACAAAGAATCCAATTGTGCGAATTTTGCATCAATCTGAGATTCTAGATCTCTTGCCTGTGCTTCCAAAGGCCCAATTGTATCTTCATAAATTCTTTCTTTTTCATTTTCTATCTCAAGCCTTGAAGTTCTTTCTTGATCCTTAAATGCTTTTTCACTATCTTTCCTCTTTTGATCTAAAGCATCTCGCTCGTCTTCCATATTTTGTTCTAATTCTTTTCTCATCACTTTCATTTCATCTTCTAGATCATCCCATCTCTGGTCAGTCAAATCTCGAATTTCTTTCTCGCGAACCTTCATCCATTTTTCAAATTCACCCCAAGTTTGTTCACGAATCCTTTGATCATCTTCATCACCTGACTGTTGTTGCTGCATTTCTAACATCATGCTTTCTTTATCTAGAGCCATTTGTTGTTTTCTAATGGGGCGTTCTCGTCGCTCCAATTCTTTCTGTTGATCCCTAAGAGGATCAATTTGAGATTCTAAATTTCGTATTCTAGTTTGCATTTCTTTAGCACGTTGTTCACGATTCTTATGGAATTTATGCATTTTGTCTTCCATTAACTCAATTTCATCTTCCAATGCTTTAATTTGTGACTTCAAGCCAGCAGCAGCGGCGGGCTCATTCGCATTATTCGTTCCATAATATGAATTATCTATAGCAGCAATAGCATTTTCTCTCTTTGATAGTGCATTAGATTCAAGTATAGCTAACTCATTTTCTAACGCTGTCAAATCAACAGTACTTTGATTTGAAAAATCAGTAGGCTGTGTAGCAGCTTCATCTTTTTTACTTTGAAGTTCTGTGTTTAGCTCATTTATCACTGCATTCAATTCGTCTCGCTTAGAAACAAGAGCTGTCAATTCAGGGTTAGAATCTGAAGAATTAGTATTAAGTTGATCTAATTCAGCATTTTTGGCTTCAATTTGAGAGTCTTTAAAGTTGATATCTTGTTCTATACCTTCTATAGAAGATTCATTCTGTGCAATTTGTTGTATCAATGCAGCATAATCAGGATTATCTACACCATCAATCTGCTGAGGAGTATTAGATAAAGAATCTTGAGCAGCGGTTTTTGTATTTCTCAATTCATCTAAGTTAGTGCGTGCATTTTCTATCTCAAATTTCAAAGCCTCAATTTCAGAAATTAGTGCGCTTTTTGCGCTTGAAGTAGAATTGCCAGATGCTGACAAACTATCTATTTCATTTTGTATTTGATTCACTTGATCTTTATAGTCTGAAATTTTGGAAACATACTCTTGTTCTATAACTGAAATATCCTTCACAGCAGCAGCAGCATCAGCTTGGTTCTGAGCAGCATAAGCTTGTGACCTACGATCTTGAATATTCTGAATCTCATTATGATATTCATTCCAGGCATTATCTATTTCAGAATCATAATTACTCCAATCTTTAGCAGGAGCAAAACTTGTACTTGATTGATTAAAAGAATCCCAAGCTAACTGTAATTGATCGTGCAAACTATCTAAAAGTTTCCTTCTGTTCCTAATGTCTTCATCCATACCCTCAAAACTACGATCATCCCAAATATCACTATTTTGCCTATGAAGATTCTCTATTTGATCATACAAAGGCTGTAGTTGCTCGTCGAGAATCATTCGCTGTTCTTGAATTTCCATGCTTTGAAAATTCAATTCCATCCTTACAGCATCAATCTTCTTTCTTGCCACATTAAAAGGACTATTATTTCTTAATTCATTTTCTAATTTTCTAGTCTCATCTTCCTTGTCTCTTCTTTCATCATCCCATGCATCCCAGATCTTTTTATTCTCATCATCAACTTCTTCTCTTCTTTCATCCATCTCATCGTCAAGATCATTCCATTGAGACTTATGGTCATCGTCCATTTGTCGCCATTGTTCATCTAAATCTTCGTAGAATTTTTCTCTGGCTTCATCTTGACCCAAAAACATAAATTCAAATTTTTCGCGCATTTCATCTTCAAAGGATCGACCAATTTCTTCGCCTTGTCGAAACAAATCTTCTCGTTGATTCTCTAATTCTTCAATTTCTGATTCAATTGGATCTATTTGAGTTTGAAGTTCTTCTAACTGAGCCATTAAAGGATCAACTTCGTTAGTTTGTATATCCAAAATTTGTGATCGAATATCAACAACATCTTGAGCAGCTTCGGAGTCAACAATTCCACATGCCATAAAAGCAGTAGCAATCATCAAGGAGCCAACTATTTTCAAAACTGTGTTTTTCAACATGAAAAATCCTTTATTTTATTTCAATAAATTATCTAGGACAATTCTACTACCTAACTTGCCATCATTCTAGACACTACACAATTATTGCACTAATCATTTTTTTTGTGACGAGTATGAATACTCAAAAAAAACAAGTAAAACCACCTGTACGTAGATTTGTTGATAATCAACAGCCTTTAAACTATAGTTTTTTCATAATTCATCATTGATTGGGTAATAATTTGACTGAATACAGCGAAAAATTTAAATACACAGTTAGGGTAAGATGGAGCGAATGTGACGTTCAGGGTGTTGTTTACTACGGAACTTACCTAGACTACATTCACGTAGTGATGGATGAGTATTTCCGAGATATGGGCTTTCTGTTAATGATGGAGGAGGAAAGAAAAATACTTGATTTAGCTGCAGTAAAAGTTTCTCTAGAGTACAAACATTCTGCACGAATTGACGATTTAGTCGATCTTAGATTCGCAATTACTAAAATAGGAAATACCAGTGTTACCACATCAATAAATTTTTATCGCACTTCTGACCAAAAACTTTTAACCACAGGTGAAGTTATATATGTTAACTTTGACTCTGAATCAGGAGAAGCAAAACCTGTTCCTCAAAAAATTAGACAAATAGTTAATGAATACGAAGGAACAAATTTCTAAACAGGAGTACAAATGTCTGAAAAACAATACAGTCAAGCACCAAAAATGGAAATAGATCCAACAAAAAAATATCAAGCAATTATTGAACTTGAAAAAGGGGGAACAATTACTATTGATCTTTTGGCTGCTGAAGCACCAAAAACAGTAAATAATTTCATTTTCTTGTCTCGTGACGGATATTACAACGGAGTTACCTTTCACAGAGTAATTCCTGGATTCATGGCCCAAGGCGGAGACCCCACAGGAACTGGAATGGGAGGGCCTGGATATACATTTGACGATGAATTTCACCCCAATGCTAGGCATGATTCTCCTGGCATATTGTCAATGGCAAATGCAGGAACAAGAAACGGAATGGGAACAAATGGAAGTCAATTTTTTATTACTTTTGTACCTACTCCACATCTAGATAACGCTCACTCAGTTTTTGGTAAAGTGGTAGATGGAATGGATATAGTTTTGGGGATTTCCGAAAGAGACCCAGGGTCTTCTAAAACACCTGGAGATGCAATTAAGTCAATATCTATTTCTGAATCTTAATCACTCAAATTCAGTCCCAGAAAAATTCACCCCATTAGTATCTGCAGCTAAAAACAGAGTTCCTTTAAGTTTGGAATTTGTAAAATCTGCAAACGTTAAATCAGCACCTTCAAAATCTGAAAAGTCTAAAATTGATTCAGTAAAATCAGACATTTGAAAACTGGAAGATTTAAAGACACATCTTTTTAAATCTGATCTTTGGAAATTTACATGATCAAATCTACAGTTTATAAATTCAACTCCTTCAGAATTGATATCTGATAACTCAGATCTCGAAAAATCACATTGATTCATGTGTGAACCTGTAAGAACACATGAATTCATCTTAACTTGATTAAAAGTAGTTTGATTCAGATTTACATTTCTAATTCTAGCAAGAGTAAAATCAGATTTAGAAAAATCAGACATACTTAAATCTGCACCTCTTAAATTCACATTAACTAATGAAGAATCAAGAATTGATGCTCCACCCGATATAAACGATCCACTCAAATTAGAGTTAGTCAAATCAACTTTAAAAAATTCTGCCCCATACATCACTGCATCCATCAAATAACATGAGCTCAAGTCTGAAAAAGAAATCCTTGATTGGCGTAAATTAATCTGAGCCCAATTAGATTCTGAAGCTTTTATATTATTTAATTTGGCTCCACTTAAATTTGCACCACGGAAATTAGTGCCTCTTAGATCAGAATTTGACAAATCAGCACCAGTTAAAACAATTCTACTCAAATTTAACCCACTTAAATCTATAGAATCTAGAGGGATACCCTCTTTATACATTTCTAAAACTTCTTGTTTATTTAATACCATAAAAAATATCTTACAAAATAGGTGAGTACGAATTAAAATATCATGATGCGATTAATTTTTACTACCCATTTTTTTTTAAAAAACCTCATATTACAAAGTTTTAAATGATCAAAACTTTAATTTACAACCTATGGTCCAGAAAAAATGGGTACAAAGATTTATTGTGGATAGCTTATCCACTGATTCTTAGTACAAGTGCTTTCACCATTCAGGTTTTCGTAGATAGAATGTTTCTGTCTTGGTACTCTCCTCAAGCTTTAGCTGCAGCACTTCCTACTGGTGTTTTGAGCTTCAACATTGTGAGTTTTTTCATGGGAACTTCTCAATATGTAGGAACATTTGTTGCTCAATACGTTGGGGCAAAATCTCCTGAAAAAATAGGGAATATTCTTTGGCAAGGCATATACTTTTCAGCTATAGGAGGATTGATCTTAATAACTCTTTCTTTTTTTTCGGAAACAATTTTCAATTTCATCGGACATGATCCGTTAGTCAGAGAAGAACAATTTAAGTATTGGAGATTCTTAACAATAGCTGGAATTTTTCAAATTCAACTCGGAGCATTAACTTCCTTTTTTAGCGGACGAAATAAAACATATCCGATCATGTGGGCAAGCTTTGCAGCAACATTTGTAAACATTGGTCTAAATTATTGCTTAATATTTGGTAATTTTGGATTCCCAGAAATGGGAATTTCAGGAGCGGGATTATCTACTATAGTTGCAACAATAACAAATGTAACAATTCTGTCTTATTTAATATTTAAACCAAAAAACAATACTAAATATCAAGTAATTTCATCGTTTCATTTCAACCGCAAAAGTTTTTATCGATTGATAAAATTTGGAATGCCAAATGGATTCACATTCTTTTTAAATATGACAGTTTTCAGCATATTTGTGTTACTAATAGGCAGAATCGGAATTATCGAATTAGCAGCAACTAACATAGCTATGAATGTCGCGATGCTAGCATTTATGCCCATGGTTGGACTAGGAATAGCTGTGATGGTATCTGTTGGACAAGCTATTGGAGCAAAAACTCCGGATTTAGCTAAAAGAGCTACTTATTCCGGACTTCAAATCTCATGGATTTATTTAAGTTTTTTATCCATATTTTATATATTTTTCCCACAAGTTTTGGTCTTCCCATTTGAATCAAATGCTTCTTCTGAAAATTTCAACGAAATTGCTGATTTAACTAAAAATATTCTTAAACTAGTTGCACTATGGTCATTTTTTGATGCTTTAGGCATCATGATTTCTTCAGGTTTAAAAGGGGCTGGTGATACGAAATTTATTATGTTGTCCGTAGGAGTAATCGGAACTTTTGTTGCGGCAATACCAGTTTATATAGTGCTAGAAATATTTTCTATGGGTATATACGCAGCATTCATAAATGGGACAATTTTTCTTGCAGTATTAGGTATCACATACTTAATAAGATTCAGAAATGGAAAATGGGAAAATATGAGAGTGATAGAAAACTAAAGTAATTAATAAATTGAGTTCAATATAAAAAAGCTTACAAATTTTCTCTCTTAAGATTCAAAGAAGCAGAATTAATGCAATACCTCAAACCTGTTGGAGGAGGCCCATCTGGAAAAACATGTCCCAAATGCGCACCACAGTTCTTGCAAGTCACCTCAGTTCTAATCATGCCATACGAAGTATCGGTTTCTTCAACTATATTTTTTAAATCAAGTGCGTCAAAAAAACTAGGCCATCCACACATAGAATCGAATTTAGTATCAGAAGAAAACAACTCAATTCCACAACATATACATTTATAAACACCAGAATCAGTTACATTCCAATATTCTCCGGTAAAAGCACGCTCAGTTGCCTTATTTCTTGTAACTTCATATTGAATTGGAGTAAGAATACTTTTGTAGTCTTCGTCTGATAATGGATGTTGCTTCCCTGACATTTAAAGTTCACACCTCATACTCTTCATTTATCATATTTATACACTTTTTCTCTTAACATTGGAATTAAATCTTTCCCCCAATATTTTGCATCATCAATTGGATCAAATCCTCTGATTAATAATGTAGATGCTCCTAATTTATAATATTCAAGTAATGCGTCCGAGACTTGGTCAGCTGTTCCTACCAATGCTGTTGAATTCCCAGTTCCTCCTGTCGCTGCAGCAATTGGCATAAATAACCTCTGGTCAAGTACTTCACCACGTTTTGCAAAATCAACTAATCTCTGTGAACCTGTAGCAGAAACTGCAGAAATATTAGAGTTAGTTTTAGGATCAACAGATTCCAAAACAGAATACGCTCGATCCCATGCCTCAGCTTCTGTATCAGCAACAATAGGACGAGTGGAAACTGAAAATCTTATTTCATCAGGGTTTCTGCCTGATTTTTTTGCTCTTAATCTAAAATCATCAATCTTTTTTTCTACCTCTGCTAAGGGTTCTCCAAAAGTAGCATAAACATCACATTCTCTAGACCCAACATTTAATGCCGCTTCTGAAGATCCTCCAAAATAAATGGGAATTCTAGGTTGTTGGTAACATTTAATTGAACTTACAGCATTTCTGAACTGATAATGAATCCCATTGAAGTCAAAGGGTGAGTCTTCTGTCCAAATTCTTTTTAAAATGTACATAAACTCACCAGATCTATCATATCTTGAAGATTTATCTAAATAATCTCCATCCATCATTTGCTGATCATCTGATCCACCTGAAATAATATGTATAGCAATTCTTCCGTTTGTTAACTGATCAAATGTAGCTGCCTTTCTAGCTAGAACAGTAGGACTAACAAAACCAGGACGATGTGCGATCAAAAATCCTACCTTTTTTGTATGAGCAGCTGCATGCATTGCTACTATAAAACCATCGGCTGAATTTGAAGAATAACCGACTAAAACTTTGTCAAAACCACTATCATCGTGTGCTTTAGCAAAATTTATTACGTGATCTCCGTCAATACCAGAACCAATTACACTGACCTGACTTTTGGATGATACGTTTTTCTCAGGCGCCGCACCAATCATTCCTATAATTTCTAAACTCATTTTTACCTCCCCAAAAAAAAAGGCCCCACCCTTTAAAAGAGTGGGGCCATTAATTAACTAACTAGCTAATATTCCCACCTGTTTTGATGACAACAACAGCTACAAATAAATTGCTGAGGACATTCAATTGTGAGAATTTTTAACATGATGGGATAATATACAAATCTTCACGATTGTCAAATTTTTTCAGGAGCATTTAATATGAAAAAAGTCTCTACACTTATTCTTGCTAGCCCATTTCCACAATCATCTTCAGAAAAAATTGCACGTCAATTAGAAGCATCATTGAGTACGGATTGGACTTTTGAAGAAATTGATTTATCCACCCTACCTGCAGATGATTTACTCTTAAGAACCAAAACTCCTAGTGAAAAATTTAATCATTCAATTAAAAAAATTATAAATTCAGATCTGATAATTATTGCTACACCAACTTATAGAGCTACTTATACAGGATTACTAAAGGTTTTTTTTGATCTATTACCTCAAGATTGCCTAAAGGGAAAAACCAGTATGCTTATTCAAACTGGCGGTAGCCCAGATCATTTTCTATCTATCGAAATGGGTTTAGTACCATTAGTAAGAAGCTTGGGATCAAATATAATTTCTCAAACTATTTATGCATCGCCTTTAGATTGGGACAAAAGCGGGGAAATTAGCATTGAATTATCTTCAAAAATTTCTTCAGCCTCTATCGAAATCCAAAAACAAATTTGATCAAATAATCCCTAATTTTTTACACATTTCCAACATTTCTATCGCGGTTTTTTCATGAGCAATATCAACCATTCCTCCCTGAAAATTCACCGCAGCTCCACCCTCTGATCTAACTTGATCCATAGCAGAAACTAAATATTGCCACTCCTCTATCTCTTGTCTCGATGGAGTAAAAACGTCATTAACTATAGGAACATGAGATGGATGAATCACCGTCATGCCTGTATAACCAATATTACGAGATTGTATTGCAAAATTTCTTAATCCATCATAATCATTAATATCTTGCCATAAACCTGTGACTGGATATTGAATTCCAGCAGCTTTCGAATCTAATAAAACCTTAGATCTCAAATATAAAGTTTCTTGTCCGCCTGGAGTCCATCTGTACCCTACGGCTCTAGCAATATCACCTCCTCTACCTCCAGCGGCACCCATATGAGCAATCCTTTTAGATGAAACTGCTATTTCATATGCAAACCTAAGAGCAAAAGCAGTCTCTAATCCAGGATCAATAAATATAGACCCTTGAGATAGCCCCTTTTTTTCTTCTTCAAGACTCAACATTTCATCTAATTGTTTTACATCATCTAAACTTTTCACCATGGGTAAAGTGATTCCATATAATCCTTTCTGAACTACATAACTAACATCATCTTGAGTAAGGCCACTACCAATTTCATTCACTCGCACAAATACGGATACTCCAGTAAGAGAAATTTCTTCAATTAAATTGGAAGCAATTTTTCTAGCTTTACTTTTTTCATCTAAAGGAACTGAATCTTCAATATCTAAAATCAAAGCATCAGAGCCATACTTAGGTGCTTTTCTAATCCAGTCTTCTTTATTAGCAGGAACATACATTAGTGTTCTAAGCGGTTTTGGAAGATTTTGCATATTTAAATTACTCCATCATTTTTTAATTGATTTATAGTTTCTAAATCTAGATTGAGCAATTTCCGAAAGATTTCTTCATTATGCATTCCTAAAGTTGGAGCTCCATCTGAATCGGGAAGTTCTACGCCTGAAAATTTTACTGGAAAACCTGTAGAAATCCCCGGAACAGAATCTTTAAAAGCAGCATTTTTCATATTTCTTAGTGTTCCCCTATCCCAATAATGTTGATCTTTAATAACTTCTTCTACTGATCTTACTGGCCCACAGGGAATACCACCATTTTCTAATCGCTCTAAAGCTTCAGATCTAGTGAATTTTGATAGAATTTGCTGAATTGAAGCTACAGCTTTATTTATATTTTTGTTTCTGGCAAAAAAAGTAGAAAATTCAGGATTTTCTACTAATTCAGGAGCATTTAGAGCTTTAGATAAATTTGCCCATTGATCATCACTAGCTGCAGTAATAGTTATTTCTCCATCTTTAGTTGTAAAGTTACCAGAAGGACTTCCTCTAAGAATATTTCCCATTCTTACCGGCTCTCCATTCATAAGGTCTTCTTCCAAAGTGTCCATCATGATTAAAGAAGTCAAAGTATCCATCATTGAAACATCTAAATATTGACCTTGGCCTGTTTTTTCCTTCTGTCTTAAGGCAGCTAATATCGAATAACAAGCAAATAATGGAGTTACTAAATCTCCAATTAAAAAACCAACTTTTGTAGGAGGACCATCAGTAAATCCATTAATGTCCATCAAACCACTCATTCCTTGAATCTGTGGATCTTGAGCTCTTTTTTTAGAATAAGGTCCAGTTTGACCATATCCAGAAATGGATGCGTAAATTATTTCTGGATTTTCTTTTACAACATCTTCATAACCCAAGCCTAATCTCTTCATAGCGCCGGGAGCTAAATTTTCTACCAAAACATCGCTTTCTTTTGCTAACTCCAAAAACATTTGCTTACCTTTTGGATTTTTCAAATTTAATGTAATGCTTTTTAAACCTTCAGATCTTTTAATAAATCTAGTAGATAAATGATTATCAGATTCTTGATTTTCAAAATAACCATCCGGAGTTACAAAAGGACCATTTTGTCTAGTTGGGTCTCCAAATTCAGGAACTTCTACTTTAATAGATTCTGCCCCTAATCTTGCTAAATTAAGAAGAGTGTAAGGCCCAGCCAAAAAAACGGTAACACCCAAAACTCTTATATCTCCTAGCAAAGAATCTTTGTTCAAAATTTTCTCCCGTATGATTTTTAATTATTTTATGTATGATATTGCAAAATTGTAGAATTTAATCAACTTTTTCTATCTATTACAAATTCAGGGGCATGCAATGAAAATAGTTTTAATAGGTCAAGCTGCATTTGCAAAAGATACTTTATCAGCTTTGATAGAGCACAATGAAAATATTGTAGGTGTTTTTTGTCCCCCAGATAAAGATCCTACTAAACCTGATCCACTCAAATCTTTTTCTTTAGAACACTCAATTGAAGTTTTTCAATACAACAGAATGAGATCAGCAGAAGCAATCAATGCATTCAAAAAACTGCAACCAGATTTATGTGTCATGGCGTTTGTAACTGACATTATTCCAAACGAAATTCTGGAGTACCCAAACTTTGGAACTATTCAATACCATCCATCTCTACTCCCAAAACATCGAGGCCCCAGCTCTATTAACTGGCCCATTATCAAAGGAGAGAACTTCACAGGATTAAGCATATTTTGGCCCGATGAAGGATTAGACACTGGACCAATTTTGCTACAAAAACAAGTTGAAATTGAAAAAAATGATACTTTAGGTACTTTATACTTCACCAAATTATACCCTCTAGGAATCGAAGCGATAATAGAATCTGTCGATTTAGTTAGATCAGGTAAAGCACCTAAAACTCCCCAAAACCATGAATTAGCTACTTACGAAGGTTGGTGTAAATCTGAAAATGGAAAAATTGACTGGAATGCAGATAAAAATGCTATTTTTAATCTCATCAGAGGTTGTGATCCAAGCCCAGGAGCAAATACAAATTTTGGAAGTCACATAGTATCTTTATTTGATGCAACCATTCAAGATTACAATCCTGGCTTAAAACCAGGAACTATAAATCAAATTAAAAGCGATCAATTTTCTATAGCTGTCAACAATGGAAATATTAACATTTCAAGGGTAAAGGTTGACTCAGGTAAAAAAATTAATAGTGGTGATTTTATTAAAAACATGAATATTTCAGAAGGAAATACCTTTAACTAATCTATTCAGGATCATTTTCAAACTTTTCACCCATCTGATTCAAAAAGTCTTCAACATCAGCCGATAAGTTTACTTCGGAAGTTTCAGAGTCTTCTTTTTCATCAGAGGCTGTCTTTGATAAAACTCTGTCGTAGTAAGTTTCTAATTGCTTAATTAAGGTACCTACTTCTCCTGTATAATCGATAGACTTATCTATATCCTTATATTGTTGTACTCCAAAATCTTTATTGATAATTTCTTCAGAAAATCCATATACAGCACACAAAACTTCTAACAACCTTGCAGCACCCAAATGATCTCTATCTAACTGAACGTATTGTGGAAGATGAGCCATTAAAGTTGAATTAGGGATATTATTTTCAGAAAAATGTTGGTTAACCAAATTTAAAATTGATGTGGGCCCCTGATAAGTACTTTTTCTAGCTTTCAAAACACCAGAAGCTGCTAATTCTTGTTCAGGTTTCATAGAACCTGTAACTAAAATAGGCCTAGTATGTGGAACAGAATCATACATACCACCAATTCGAACAAATTCTGAAACGTTTGCAAATTTAAATAATTGTAAAATTGAATCAACATACTCTTCAGCATTTTGATGAGGTTCACGCATATGAATAAAAATCAAATTCTTCTTCAAATTATTGTCAAATGCGTGATATACATAGGTATTAGGAACATTTAAAACCCTTTGACCATTTTTAACCTGAGCCCTAGGCCTATATCTAGTGAAGTCAAAATACTTACCTGGCTTTAAAAATTTGCCTATTTCTTTAGCTCCTAAATTGTCTTGCAATTTATTTAATGCAACGGTCCCAACACGACCAACATCAATCCATGGCCTAAGCATAGCAAACGCGATTGTTTCAGAATCTGAAAAATCTGGCACTGGATCTATTAGTTCGAAATCACCTACATTCATACTGAAATTTTCCTAAAATTTTAGCGATTATACAACAGCATAATTTTCTCAAAAACTTACTATTGCATATATTTTCAAGTTTCCTTGTATAATCCGAATATTGTATGACAGATAAAAAGTGAAGGAAGCTACTATGGTTAAACTACCTTTGGACAAACAAGCTTTATCAGGACTGAGAGTAATAGATTTTTCATGGATTGTTGCTGGCCCTCAAAACACTAGAATACTAGCTGATTTTGGTGCTGAAGTAATAAAAATTGAAAATGAAGCTAGCTTAGATTACGCTCGTCATATTGCCTCACCCTTTGCAAATGGATCTCCAAATAAAAGTCCACTACACTCAACTTTAAATAGAAATAAAAAAAGCATCACCTTAAATGTCATGCACCCAGAAGGAATGGAATATCTCAAGGAACTTATCTCAATTTCCGATGTAATTGTTGAAAATTTTAGCGCTAAAGTTCTTGAAAAATGGGGACTAGGTTATGAAGAACAGAAAAAAATTAGACCTGACATTATCTATTGCAGCATGTCTGGTTTCGGCCATAGCGGCAGAGACAAAGGATATGTAACATGGGGCCCTACAGCACAGGCAATTTCAGGTCTTACTTACATGTCTGGATTACCTCAAGAAGAATCTGCTGGATGGGGATTTTCATACATGGATCATACTGGAGGATTCTATGGTTGTTTGGCAATATTAATGGCGATAATTCACAGAAATAAAACAGGAGAAGGTCAACATTTAGATTTATCTCAAGTTGAAGCAGGAATAGGATTAACAGGAACTGCAATTCTCGATTACACGGTAAACAATAGACCATTTCGTCGTCCTGATATGCCTCCGGGAAATAGGGCTCCCGAAAGAAGAATTGCTCCTCACAACTCTTATGAATGCAAAGGTGATGATCGATGGTGTGTAATTTCTGTAACTAATGATATTGAGTGGGATTTACTCGTTGAATCAATGGGAAGCCCAACCTGGGCAAAAGACTCAAAATTTACATCTATGGAATCACGTGTAACCAATCAAGATGAACTTGATAACAATATTAACCAATGGACTCAACAATTCACTCCACAAGAAATAATGAAATTTCTTCAAGAAAAAGGAGTACCATGTGGCGCAGTTCAAACACCAAGTGAAAGAGTAGAACAAGACCAACAACTCAAACACAGAAATTTCATCGCTACGGCTCCACATGCTGAATTAGAGACTACTCGGGTGGAGTCTATACCTATGAATATGTCTGAAACTCCATGGCAAATGAAAACATCTGCTCCACTATTAGGTGAACATTCAGCAGATATCTACCTAGATCTTTTAGGTGTGCCAGGAGAAGAGCTTGGAAGACTTTACGAGGAGGGAATCGCATAATGACAAGTGCATTAGACGGAATTACAGTTTTAGAGCTTTGTGGAGAAAGAGGCCAATTGATGGGAAAACTGATGGGTGATATGGGAGCTCGAGTAATTAAAGTTGAACCCATAGGTGGATCTGACACAAGATCCATAGGACCATTTAAAGATGATCAAATCAACAAAAATCAAAGCTTATATTTTTGGGCTAATAACACTTCTAAAGAAAGCATAGAAGTGGACATCACTTCACAAGAAGGAATAGAAATTATCAAATCATTATCCAAAATTTGTGATGTAGTTTTTGAAGATTATGACCCAGGGTATTTAGAATCACTTGGATTAGGGTATGGCGAGTTGTCAAAAAATCATCCTGAATTAATTATGACATCATTAACAGCATTTGGTCAGGATGGTCCCTATAGAGATTTCAAGTCTACAGACTTAGTTGCTTTAGCTATGGGTGGACAAATGCACTCATGCGGATATGACGATCTACCGGGAGCACCACCTATAAGACCTTATGGAGATCATGGAAACTACATAGCATCTCACTATGGCTTAATGGGAACTCTATCTGCATTAATATACAGAGATTTTTCTGGAAAAGGTCAATATATTGATGCTTCAGCTCATGAGGCTTGCTCTTCAACAACAGAAGTAGCATTACCAGCATATTTATACCCTCCAAATAAAGAGGTTTTTAGACAAACAGGCAGACATGCCGGGACTTTTCCCACTGCAAAAACTTTATGTAAAACAGTTGACAATAAATATCTAATTGTTTTTAGAATTTTTATGGATTTAAGTTCATGGATAGCTTTAGTCAAATGGATGGATCTTCATGGAATGGCAGAGGATTTAGCAGATCAAAAATTTAAGGACATGGCTGCTAATAGAACTGCCGGTACAGAAGATGGAGATTATGCTATGGAGGTTTTAAGAAAATTTATTGCAACTCGACCAGCAGAAGAAGTGTACAGAAAATCTCAAGAACTCCGATTTCCTTGGGGTGTTGTAAGGTCTCCGGAAGAAAACCTTGACGATCCGCATTTTTATGAAGATAGGGGAATGTTTACAAAAATTGATCACCCTGAACTAGGAAATGACGTTTCATACACATATGTAGGTAGGCCATATAATTTTAAAGGCACTCCTTGGAGTGCTTCAAGGGCTCCATTACTGGCAGAAAATACTAAAAAAATCTTAATAGAAGACTTAGATTACTCTAACGAAAAAATATCCAACTTAGCTTCCTCAGGTGTCATTGGAGTCAATTGACCATGACTGATGCAGAGAAACAAGCTATAGAAGCTGCTCTTTTTTGGAATGAAGAAGGATTTAATAAAAGAGATAGAAATATTTCGGTAGATTTAATGCATTTTCCTCATGTCAGGTTATGGAATAACCAATTTTCTATATTTAACTCTGCTGAAGAATTTTTAACCGGATTTGATTTACAAACTAAAAAACTGAAGCAAGAGGGATGGACCCACACTGTTACTATAGATATTAAAGCAGTTCAATCTGATGACACTAAAGTTCATTTATTGCTTCTACAATCTAGGCGAAACAAACATGATGTTGAGATTGAAAATTTTCAAACATTATGGATTATGACAAAAATTGATGGTAAATGGGGAATCAAATTTAGATCATCATTTGTATCCGGAGCATCTCAAATTTCTGAAACGACTATTTAAAAAATCTTATTAAAACTAGTACCTTTTCATATCAAATTTATGGATAATGTAACAAAATTACTATAAAGATCGGTTTAAAAATATGCGTATAGAAACAGACATAAAATTAGATTACCAAGATGTATTACTTAAGCCTAAAAGGTCAAAATTATCTTCTAGAAAAGAAGTGTTGATGGAACGTGAATTTAAATTCCTACATTCTGGCTTAAATTTTACAGGGATACCTATAGTTGCTTCTAACATGGATGGAGTCGGGACTTTTTCTATGGCGAAAGTTTTACAAAACAGAAAGATGCTTACTGTTATTAGAAAACATTACTCTATAAAAGAATGGGAAAATGCTTTCGATAATGATTTAAACCCTGAATATATTTCTGTTTGCACCGGCATCAACCAAATGTGGGAAGAGGACGCTATTGATTTTAATACACTCAAAAATGTTCTTAACGAATTTCCCCAAATTCCATTTATTACCATTGATGTAGCAAACGGATATCATCAAAATTTTGTCGATTTTATCAAGCAAGTAAGAGATTCATTTCCTGATAAAACGATCATAGCTGGAAATGTCATTACAGCTGAAATGACAGAAGAATTGATTTTAAACGGTGCAGACATTGTGAAATGTGGAATTGGTCCAGGATCAGTTTGTACAACTAGACTCATGACTGGAGTTGGAATCCCTCAATTGTCAGGAATGATTGAATGTGCTGACGCTGCTCATGGTGTGGGGGGATTAGTTATAGCTGATGGAGGTTGCGTTTACCCCGGAGATGTTGCTAAAGCATTTGGTGCCGGATCCGACTTTGTCATGCTGGGAGGAATGTTAGCAGGACATGACGAATCTGAAGGAGAAGTAAAAAATGGGCAAATCGAATTTTATGGAATGAGCTCAGATACAGCAATGTCTATTCATGGATCTGGAAAAGAAGGATACAGAGGCTCTGAAGGAAAACTTGTGACACTTAAACATAGGGGTCCCGTAGAAGAAACATTAATAGAAATAGTAGGTGGAGTAAGATCTGCATGCACTTATATAGGGGCCAAAAGAATTAAAGATATGCCAAAATGCTCTACATTTGTACGAGTAAATCAACAGGTCAATACTGTTTTTGATAATTAATTTATGAAAATAAAATTTTCGAGCATTTCATTCAATCTTGGATATTTTGGTTGTCTCATACCACTAATAATATTATTTCTTGTTTTATTTGGTTTTTGCAGAGCTGGAAACGTTTTATAAAAAGTTTTTTAAAAAAAGCTATATAATGCCCACACTCTGAAAGAAAAATCAAAAAATAGGAGTGAATATGAAAGCTGCTTTTTATGTTGGACCAAATCAAATGGAAATCCATGATTATGAAACTCCTTCTCCAGAACCTGATGAAGTCTTAGTTCGTATCAAATCTACGGGTATTTGTGGTTCAGATCTAAATATGAATTTAGCTAAAACTGGCCCAGACATAGCTCCTTCAGGTCATGAAATTGCTGGAGAAATAGTAGACGTAGGTCAACGAGTTAATCCTGAAAATATAGGTAAAAAAGTAGCTGTAGATGGAATAGGTACTGGAAAGGCTTGTTTTAATTGTTGGTATTGCCGTCAAGGTCAATATATCCATTGCCCAAACAAAAACTCAAGAAGCAGTGGGGGATTTGCAGAATTTGTTTGCAAGGATTTAAGAGGATGTTTTGAACTTACTGAATCTATGACTTGGGAAGAAGGTGCATTAGTAGAACCCCTAGCAGTTTCTGTTCATGGAGCTAGGATAGGTAATTTAAAAGGTGGAGAAACTGTTGCTATAGTAGGTTCTGGTAACATTGGACTAACTACTATCACTGCTGCTAAGGAATTAGGAGCAGGACAAATATTCGTTTCTGCTCGCCATCAACAACAAGCTGATATGGCTTTAAAACTTGGGGCAACAGAAGTCGCAAGCTCAGAAGGAGATGATCTTGAACAATTAATTCTCGATCACACTTCAGGAAGAGGAGCTGATATTACTTTTGAGACTGTTGGAGGCAGTACTTCTGCTACATTATCACAATCCATGAAAGTTACTAGAAGACAGGGCAGAGTAGTAATACTTGGTGTGTTCTACGGTGACCAAGCAATAGACTGGAATGGCCCTGTATTAAAAGAATTAACTGTTCAAGGTTCTAGTTGTTATGGGTTAATTGACGGCATACATGATTATGAAGCCTCAGTAGAAATTTTATCTAGGAAACATGTCAATCTAAGTGAAATCGTAACACACAAGTTTGGACTTGAAGAAATTCAAAAAGGATTTGAAACAGCTTATGATAAAAAAACCGGGTCAATTAAAGTACAAATTATGCAGAATTAGGAATCAATAAATGGAATATGATTTTGTTGTCATAGGATCTGGATCAGGTGGTTCAATAATTGCTTCGAGATTATCTGAAAACCCAAACAATTCGGTTTTATTGTTAGAAGGTGGACCAGATTATCAAAATTTTGATGAAATACCTGAAGATATCAAATTAGGGTATGCAACTGGAACTCATCTTGCAATTTACGAACATCATGATTGGGGTCATACAGGATTAGTAGGTGATTATGCAGAAGCTAAAGATAGAGAAATCAGATTACCTAGAGGAAAAATCACAGGTGGCAGTAGCTCAATCAACGGTCAAATTTTCCTTAGAGGCCTAACTCATGATTTCGAATTATGGAATCAAAAAGGACTTAATCAATGGAAATATGAAGATGTACTTCCTTATTTCAATAAACTAGAAAACGATTTGGATTTTTCAGATGATTTCCACGGCTCTGACGGACCAATTCTTGCTCAGCGTTTCCCTGAAAGTGAATGGACTGAACCTCAAAAACTATTTTATGACGCTTGTATTAAAGAGGGGTACCCTGTTGCAAAAGATTTAAATTTGCCCGATGCAACAGGAGTAGGGGCATTTCCTTGCAATAACTATCAGGGAATTAGAATGAGCACTGCTATAGGATATCTATCAGATGCACGACATAGATTAAATTTAACCATTAGATCAAATTGCTATGTAACAAAATTATTAGTTAACAATCAACAAATTCAAGGTGTAGATGTAGAAAGCAATGGAGAGCAATTTAGAGTTTATGGCAATAAAGTAATCTTATCTGCAGGAACCATTTCTAGCCCACATATTTTACTTTTATCTGGAATCGGACCAGAAGATGAATTAAAAAAACACGACATACAACAAACCGTTAACCTGCCTGGCGTGGGTAAAAATTTAAGAGACCACCCAATGAATTATGTCAAAATGGGTGTAAAAGATATAACAAAATTAGACACATCCAAACCAATGCTACAAGTTGGCTTAAGATATTCTTCTTCAGCTGCACCAGAAATGCCTGACGATATGATTTTATATATGAATTCTTATGCTTCTGAAGGAGACTACAGGGATATTCTTTTTGACAGAGACAAAAACCATAATTCAGAATTAACTGGTATCCAAATCGCAGTTTTACTATATCTTGCTACTAGTCAAGGATCTGTATCATTAAAATCTAGTGATCCTCACGATAAGCCAAATATCACTCTGAACCTACTTAAAAGTGAAATAGATGTAAAGAGAATGGCAGAAGGTATCAGAAAAGCAGACGAAATCATGCACAGTTCAGAATTATCAAATTTTGTTACACAAAGACAAAGCCCATCAGATGAAATTTTAAGTGATGAGAAAAAATTTCACTCTTGGTTAAGACGATCAACTCTTACTGGAAATCATATGACAAGCTCCTGTTCAATGGGTATAAAATCTAATGAAATGGCTGTAGTAGATCAAAATTGTAAAGTTTACGGAATTGACAACCTGTATATTGCTGATGCATCAGTCATGCCAGATGCAGTAAGAGCTAACACAAATGTTACAACAATGATGGTAGCAGAGAGAGTTTCAGAAATAGTATCTAAACTTTAATTCCTTGACTTGATATATTCATTCAAAGAAAATGGTTTCCTTAGATTTGCGTTATATTTCAATTTGATTGGTATGATGCATAGAGATTAAGATTTTCCGCAGTAGCTCAGTGGTAGAGCAATCGGCTGTTAACCGATCGGTCGCTGGTTCGAATCCAGCCTGCGGAGCCAATCATGGAGACAAAATGGCACAAGACCAAACTAATGAAAACCCGGCTTTTGAAGTAGTTGAAAATATTCCTGATTCAGTCAACATCTATAAACAATCCCATGCTGCTTGGCTTTTACCCGCCATCACTTGGTCATTGGTTCTATTTTTAATAGCAAATTTTACCGGGATATTTGCTAGCGATCCTACAGGTGGTTTGCTTCCATTTATATTTGCTGCCGGCATAGCGCTCCCTAGGTACTACAAATGGTCTCAAACAGTTTTTTATATTTCTGAAGATTCATTTTACCTAAAAGGGTCAGGGCTACCATTTCAAAAAAGAAAAAATTTTAGAATCCCACTAAATACTATGGAATCTATCAAAACAGACTTCGGAATGTTTGGAAGAACTCTAGGGTACGGAAATGTATTTATTACATTTATAGACAAACGAGAATCAAGACTTCAATTCATAGAAAAATCCACACAAATGACTGAAGAAATTGCCACAAAAACGGGATTAACAGTGAATGATTTTAAAGAAAATGACGAGAACGAAAGTTAGTTCAAAATACCTGATTTATCTGCAGCAAGCTTAACGTCATCAGCCCTAAAAGCACTCAAAACATTTTTGATTGATAATTCATCACTGCCTTCATAAAGCTTAATTATTCTACTCACCTTATCTGATTTTGAACCAGATACAGGCAACTCTAATTGCTTTAGAGCATATGATAAATCATCTCCCCTAAATTCTGATAAGAACTCTTCAAAATTCTCAACAACCATATATCACTCCCATATTTAATAGGTTTAAAAAGGTTAACGACTAATTTTATCATGACTTTACCATGACTTTTAATATAATTTACATGTTTGATTAAATAATGAACATAGAATATCCTGCGAAAACCTCAAGGAGTTTAACATGGAAATTAAAATCGTTACTGACAGCACATCTGATTTAGATAAAGATACAGCTAAAAATCTATCTGTAGAAATAGTTCCATTAAACGTTCATTTTGGTGATGAGGTTTACAAAGATGGAATTGAAATAAATTCTGACGATTTTTTTGATAAATTAATTAATGGAACCGTATTTCCTAAAACCTCTCAGCCGTCTGTAGGAGAATTTATAGATGTGTACGAAAAATTAGGAAATGATGGTAGTGATATTATTTCTATTCATATCTCTGATCAATTAAGCGGAACAATCAATTCAGCTAGACAAGCCGCTAAACATTTAGAAGGCAAAATTAAAGTCCACATCATCGACTCAAAACAAATATCAATCTCATTGGGTTTAATAACTATTTCGGCAGCTACGGCTGTTAAAGAAGGAAAAACACTTAACGAAGTATTAGATTTAACAGAAAGCTTGATAGCAAGAAGTCATGTTTTCACTGCCTTAGACACACTAGAATACCTAGAAAAAGGTGGGAGAATAGGAAAAGCAAAGTCTCTTGTAGGAAAAATCCTAAACTTTAAACCTATTATAGGCTCTGCAGACGGGATCATTGATGCTTTTGGACGAGGCCGATCAAATACTGCCTGCATGATTAAATTAGAGGAATTAGTTAAGTCAACTGGAGAAATTGAAAGTATTGGGATTGTATATAGCACTGATAAATCTTTAGCCGATAAGTTTTCTGAGCAAATCACCCAAAATCTCAAACTTGAAAAGCCACCAAAATCCTACCAAATAGGTCCTGTGATAGGTGTTTATGGAGGACCAAACGTAATTGGAGTAGGAATTATTTCAAAAAATCTTTAAAAAACCATTCAATTGGGGTATTATTCCTCAAAATAATAAATATGATTCGTAAAGGATATAAATGAGTTTAAGAGGCAGAGCAGCTATAGTAGGCATAGGAGAAGTGCCTACAAAACGTGTTCATGAGGGCAGAACTATGGTAGGTCTTTGTGCTGAAGCTGCTGAATTAGCAATTAAAGATGCCGGACTACGAAAAGAAGATATTAATGGTTTAGTTACTGACGGAGTAACACCCCCTCCAGGGCTTGCAGAATACATTGGAATTCAACCCAATTTTGCCACTGGTGTCACTATGCAGGGTGCAAGTGGAGCAACAGCCACTATGGTAGCAACTGCTGCAATTAATGGAGGAATTTGTCATACCGCATTGGTTGTAATGGGAAATGCTAGAACAGATCGGCCAGACCCGGGAAGAGGCCTCTCAGGTGCAAGCATAAGATCAGAATGGGAAGAACCTTATGGTATGGCTCCAGGAGCTAATACTGGGTATGGCCTGATTTACCAAAGGCATATGCATGAATATGGCACTACTGAAGAACAATTAGCTAAAATGGCTGCTGATCAAAGATTTAATGCCCAAAAGAATGAAAATGCAGTATTTTATGGCCAACCCGCCTCTAAAGAAGACGTATTAAACTCCCGATATATCAATGAACCTATTAAATTATTAGAATCCGTAATGCCTTGCGATGGCGCTGCTGCTCTAATAATCACTACTCCAGAAAGAGCAAAAACTCTTAAAAATAAACCTGCATATATCTTAGGAACCGGACTTAAACAAGGTGAAGCCAATATTTGGCAGAGAGATAGAATCACCGAAACTCCAGCAGTTGAATCTGTCAGGAGAGCGCTAGAAATGTCTGGATACTCTCCAAGTGATATCGAATTTGCAGAATTTTATGATTGTTACACAATATTGGCTGCAGTATGCATTGAAGATGCTGGGCTAGTAGAAAAAGGTGACATTGGTCCTTTTTACGAATCTACTGATACGACTTACAAAGGTACATTTCCCATTAACACTGATGGAGGGCAGTTGTCAGGAGGACAGCCCGGTTT
>QCNV01000004.1 GCA_003213095.1 SAR202 cluster bacterium AG-426-M11
TTTCCCGGGCATAACTATTTTGTTTCACTCAGTGGTAATGTCAGGGTTTGATAATGTTTCGATTACAAATAATTCAACACTAGTTACAGGTATCACATTCATTTTAGTTGGAGCTTTTACTTGGTACTACAATTGGAGACATGCTCAATCTAGAACAGAAAACGGCTTAGATTTGGGGTCATCTTCACGACGAGCTTACTTTTTAACAATATTTGGCATTGGTGTGGTACTTTTCGCAATTAGTGCCCTAACCATTCTTTTTTTCTCAATACTACATATTTTAGAGCTTAAATTTGGTGTGGAAACCATTAAGTCTACTAGAATATTCATATCTATTATTGTAGGTATTGCTGTGATAGTTCCATTTCATTATCAAGTTTATAAAAATGAAAAAAAATTCTACAAAACAACATCTTCACCTAAACCATCTATCAAAAAAAATGTGACTATATTATGTCAAATACAAGACTCTGAATTTTTACAACAACTTCAATCTGATCTAGGTTATTCAATTAATGCAGTAGAGTGGAGTGACGAAGGAATTGAAAACATTTCTACAAAATATTTATCAGTTTCAAAAATTACAGATGCAATAAACAATACTAAGGGTTCTCATGTGATAGTAATCTTAGAAGAAAATGGGGCAAAAGTATTTTCACATTCTGGCAAAACCATCAAAAAGTTCTAATTAAAATTTTCTTTGATTAAATCCATTAACACAAAATCTTGTCCACCCCTCCTAACAGGTCTAACTTCTTTAAACCCCACTTTGGCAAAAGCTGATTGAGCTCTATAATTCCAAGATAAGGTATGCAAATAAACTCTGTGAAGTTCGAGTGTATTAAATAAATATCTTACAATTACCTGCAAAGCGTCAGACCCATAACCTTTTCCCCAATAATCTTTATGCCCAATCATTATCCCTATCTCAGTTTCTTTTTTTTGAGGATTTAAGTCATAATACATAACATTGCCAATATGAACCCCATCTAAAGTTTCTAGAGCTAGTCGCTTAGAACGGTAACTGGCAAAACGCATTTCTTCACGAGAATACCTATAAAAATCATCATAAGACATAGATATTGGACGTGTAGCATCTAATCTAGATAGTTCTTGATCAATTCTCCATGAGTATTCATTTTCAATATCTTCTAAACGTTTTTCTCTGACCCGAACTTTCTCCCCCAACTCATCTACTAGCGGCAAATCTTTTAATTCATCTTTAGTCCAAGAAAAAGCTTTTTTAAACAAAATAAATCCTAACAAATTAACTTATTCATTATTAGATCACAAATTTCAGAAATTTGTTCAATATCTTGTATGAATTTAATTTCAGTTGTATGATAGGTCGGATATCATAATGAGATAGTCCTGAAAAGGAGGTTTTTTTTTTGCAAATAAAAAT
The DNA here is from genome assembly GCA_003213095.1 of SAR202 cluster bacterium AG-426-M11. Classification (GTDB taxonomy): domain Bacteria; phylum Chloroflexota; class Dehalococcoidia; order Lucifugimonadales; family UBA826; genus AG-426-M11. The sequence goes on from QCNV01000004.1 coordinate 1,406, forward strand.
TTCTAAACCTAGTATCTCCCCAGTATCATTCATAATTAACTTGTCCTTAGAGACAAGTTTTTTTTTGCATATCAAAATCTCAAATGAAATACTGCGCGGCACTCATGATTGATCCCAAAAGTCACATACTTGATCTTGACCTAATGTCTTTATCTCAGGTAGAAGCAATTCTTGATGATGCTGATGAAATGACGAAAATTCTGAACAGTGATTTCAAAAAAACTGAGGAATTAAAAGGAAAAACTATTATTACCTTATTTTTTGAACCTAGCACTAGAACTAGATCATCATTTGAACAAGCAGGAAAAATTCTTGGCGCAGATGTAATTAATATAGTTAATTCTAGTAGCAGTTCAAAAAAAGGCGAATCTCTATACAATACTGCCTTAACTATCCAATCAATCAAATCTGATGTGATTGTTTTAAGACATCCACACTCAGGAGCTCCATACTTTTTATCTAAACTGTTACAAGAATCTACAATCATCAATGCTGGTGATGGAATGCATGCACATCCAACTCAAGCACTGTTAGACATGTATGTTATGAAAAAGCATCTCGGTACCCTAAAAAACAAAAGGATAGTTTTTATTGGAGATATCTCTCACAGCAGAGTTGTCAGATCAAACATTTTAGGACTAAGTAAATTTGGTGCCAAAATAGTTTTATGCGGTCCTCAAACATTAATACCTCCTGACTTTTTATCAAATAAACATTTACCGGAAAATCACCCATTCAAAAATATTTTTTATGAGCCAAAATTAAATGATGCAATAGATCAAGCAGACGTAATCATGCCATTAAGATTACAACGGGAAAGACAAGATTCAGGGTTATTACCATCATTGAGAGAATATTCAACTTACTTTGGGATCTCTCTGAAAAAATTACAAAACGCAAAACCCAATACTATTGTCATGCACCCGGGACCTGTAAATGAGGGAGTTGAAATCGATCACAATGTAGTCCATGGTCAAAATTCTGTGATTCAAGAACAAGTATTCAGTGGAGTAGCAATTAGAATGGCTATATTAAAGTCAGTAACACAAAATAAGGCTTTGAAAGTTGAGTAAAAACATATTAATTCAGAAAGGGAGATTAATTAATCCTGCTAATCAAACGGATGGGATTTATGACATTTTAATTCAAAACAATATTATTTCAGACATATCAAATCATATTCAACCCAATAACAATTTTGAAATCATTGATGCCACTAATAAAATAGTAGTTCCGGGATTTATAGATCTCCACTGCCATTTAAGAGAACCTGGTCAAGAATTCAAAGAAACAGTTGCTACAGGAACACTAGCTGGAGCTGCAGGCGGGTTCACTACGTTGTGTGCAATGCCAAACACAATTCCGCCAATTGATTCAAAACCGCATATAGAATCATTGTCAAACATCTCCAAAGAAACTGGAGCAATAAGAGTTCTACCAATAGCATCGGCTACCATGAAAAGTGAAGGTAAAATACTCACAGAAATGTTTGAACTAGCAGATGCAGGAGCTATTGGATTTAGTGATGACGGAAACCCCATTTATGATCCCTTTATCATGCGTCAAGCGTTAAGCTATAGTTCTCAATTAAACATCCCAATAATAAATCACTGTGAAGTGCCTGAACTTTCTAAACATGGAGTAATGAATGAAAGCTGGGTCTCAACACAACTAGGGTTACCTGGAATCCCAAACTCCGCAGAAGAATCTATGGTAGCCAGAGACATTATGCTCTCAAAACTTACAGGAGGGCATATTCATATTGCTCACGTCAGCACTAGCGGATCTGTAAATTTGATTAGAGAAGCAAAAAAAGAAGGAGTAAATATTACTTGTGAAGTAACTCCACATCATCTCACACTAACTGACACAATTATTTTAAACAAAAATCTTTCTGATCAAAATTTTGTCACATCACATCATTCATATGACACAAGAGCAAAAGTCAATCCTCCTTTGAGAACTTCATCGGATGTTCAATCATTAATTGAAGCGCTAAATGATGGAACTATAGATATTATTGCTACTGACCACGCTCCTCATAGCGATATTGATAAAATTTGTACTTTTACTGAAGCTGCGTTTGGAATTAGTAATATCGAAACTGCCTTTAGTCAAATTTATCAATTAGTAATTAATCAACAAATTTCATTACACAAATTAATAGAATCTTTAACTATTGCTCCAGCAAGAATTCTAGGGGCTCAATATGGGAATTTAGAAAAAAACAAGCCTGCTGATATCACTATTATAGATTTAAATGAACAATGGAAAGTGAATCCTGAAAAATTTCTATCTAAAGGAAAAAATTCTCCATTAGATGGACACACCTTAACTAGCAAAGTATTTAAAACAATTTATCAAGGGAAAATAGTCTTTTGACCAATCAACTTAAATTTTCAATGAATGAAACTGCTTACCTAGTCTTATCAGATGGGTCAGTTTTTGAAGGGCTTTCATTTGGTAGTGAAAAAACTTCATACGGAGAAGTAGTTTTTAATACATCAATGACAGGATATCAAGAGATATTAACTGACCCCTCCTACTCAGGACAAATAGTTGTTCCAACATACCCTATCATAGGCAATTATGGAATTAACGAAAAAGCTAATGAATCTAAACAGATACAAGTCTCAGGTTTTGTTGTCAGGCAGTATTGTGATTCTCCTAGCCATGCCTCTAGCACATCTAGTATTCATGATTTTTTAGCTTCACAAAACATCCCGGGAATTCATGAAATTGATACTAGAGCTATTGTAAGAAAAATCAGATCATCTGGCGTAATGATGGGGGCAATAGCTATAGGAATTACACCTGATCAAGCATTAGAAAAAATTCAATCTTCTAAAGCATATAACCTCACCAATTTTGTTGAAAAAGTCACCACTACAAAACAATATGATTGGGCTAAAAACACAACACCGCTCGAACCTAACAATAATTCTTTAAATATTCTAGTTTCTGATTATGGTGTCAAATACAACATTCTTAGAATTCTTGAGGCTAAAGGATGCAAAGTTACGGTATTTCCATATGATACAACAGCCGAAGAATTGCTAAGCCTAAACCCTGACGGAATCATGCTTTCACCAGGTCCTGGGGATCCTGAAATGTTAAATGAAACAACAAAAATTGCTAAAGATCTAATAGGTCGTGTACCGATCATGGGAATATGTTTAGGTAATCAGATACTTGCAAAGGCATTTGGAGCCAAAACTTACAAATTACACTTTGGTCATAGAGGTGGCAATCATCCTGTCAAGGACTTAGAAACTGGGAGAGTTTATATTACTGCTCAAAATCATGGATACGCTGTAGATCCTGAATCTTTACCCCCTGAATTAGCTGTCACTCATATAAATATGAATGATGGAACTGTTGCTGGCCTAAAACATGTTTCTTTACCAGCCATGAGTATCCAATACCACTCTGAAGCCTCGCCAGGGCCTCAGGATAATGAATATATTTTTGACCAGTTTATAGAAATGGTCAAAGAATTTAAGTAGAGGTGAATTTGAAAAATCCATATAACAAAGTTTTAGTAATCGGTTCTGGTCCTATTGTAATCGGACAAGCCGCTGAGTTTGATTATGCAGGAACTCAAGCATGTAAATCATTAGAAGAAGAAAACATTAAAACAATCCTAGTTAATTCAAATCCTGCAACAATCATGACAGATGAAGAAACTGCTGACAGAGTTTACATAGAACCTCTAAGTGTAGAAGTTATTTCTCAAATCATTGAAAAAGAACAACCTGATGCTATTTTACCTACATTAGGAGGGCAAACGGGATTAAATTTAGCTGTAGAATTATCTGAACAAGGAGTTTTGGACAAATATAAAGTTAAGTTAATTGGCAGTACAGTTGAAACAATTAAAAATGCTGAAGACAGAGAACTTTTCAGGAAGCTATTATCAGATTTGGGAGAACCTGTGCCTCCGAGTGAAATTGTCGACTCACTTGAATCTGCCATAAAAGCTAAAGAAATTATTGGCCTACCAATGGTTATAAGACCTGCATATACGCTAGGCGGAACTGGCGGTGGAATTGCAACTTCTTCCCAAGAGTATGAAGAAATAGTTCAATCTGGATTAGCCGCAAGCCCTATTCATCAAGTTCTAGTTGAAAAATCCATAGTTGGATGGAAGGAATTAGAATACGAAGTAATGAGAGATTCTGCTGATAATTGCATCACAATATGTAATATGGAAAATATCGATCCAATGGGAGTGCATACAGGAGATAGTATAGTAGTAGCTCCTAGCCAAACATTATCCGACCAAGACCATCAAATGCTAAGGTCTGCCAGCCTAAGAATCATTAGAGCATTAGGAATTGAAGGCGGTTGCAACGTTCAATTTGCACTTGCACCAGGCAATGTAGTAGGTGACACTTTACCTGACAGTGGTGAATCGGCAAACAGTTACTATGTAATTGAAGTAAACCCTCGAGTAAGCAGAAGTTCTGCACTAGCAAGTAAAGCTACGGGTTATCCTATAGCAAGAGTAGCGGCTAAAATTGCTATTGGAAGAACTTTAGATGAAATCCCAAATCAAATCACACGCAAAACATTTGCAGCATTTGAACCAGCCCTGGATTATTGTGTAGTAAAAATCCCTAGATGGCCTTTTGATAAATTTAATTCAGGAGACAGAATTCTTGGAACACAAATGAAAGCTACTGGTGAAGTGATGGCTATTGATAGAATTTTTGAATCAGCGTTTCAAAAAGCTATCAGATCTTTAGAAATATCTAACAAATCACTTGTATGGGAAGATCCTGAATGGCAAAGTACTGAACAAATCATAGAATCTATTCGAACTCCGCATGATGAAAGAATTTGGGGTGTTCTAGCAGCTTTAAGGCGAGGAGTTTCGCCAGAAAAAATTTCACAAACTACTGGAATAGATCCATGGTTTACTAGAGCGTTTCAAAAAATCACAGAGTTTGAAAAAGCAATCACTCAATCTCCTACAGATCCTCAAATCATTAAAAAAGCTAAAAAATTAGGATTCCCCGATGAAATTATAGCTGAGTTATCTACTCAAAACACATCTGAAATCAGAAAATTTAGAATTGAAAAAGGAATTATTCCCGTCTATAAAATGGTAGATACTTGTGCGGCAGAATTTGAGGCAGTAACTCCATACTTTTATAGTACTTACGAAACAGAAAATGAAGCATTTCCACTTAGAGGTGAAAAAGCAATAGTATTAGGAAGTGGTCCGATTAGAATTGGTCAGGGAATAGAATTTGACTATTGCTCTGTTCATGCAGCTAAAGCTTTATTAAAGAATAATATCAAAAGTATTATGATTAATTCTAACCCTGAAACAGTTTCAACTGACTTTGATATAAGTGACAGATTATATGTAGAACCCTTAGATTCAGAATCAGTTTTAGACATCATTGATAATGAAAATAATTTTGGAATCAAAAAACAAAACTTTCATATACCATCTATAGTCCAATTTGGTGGACAAACAGCTATCAATTTGTCCCAAATTTTAGATCAGACCAATAATCCCGTTTTAGGTTCTTCTGCTCAATCAATAGACATAGCCTCAGACAGACATCTTTTTGAAGAATTTCTGTCAAAAACAGGAATTCCAAACCCACCAGGGGATACTGTTCTAACTATCGAAGAATCTGTCACTGTTGCTAATAATTTAGGTTATCCTGTTTTGGTTCGCCCTAGCTATGTTTTAGGTGGGAGAGCTATGGAAATTGTTCACAACGACACAGAATTAAAAAATTATATGCATAAAGCTATAGAGGCAGGAAGTGGCAAAAGAATTTTAATTGACAAATACTTTGAAGGAAGAGAGGTAGAAGTAGATGCAATTTGTGATGGTGACAACATTTTAATTCCTGGAATCATGGAACATGTTGAACGAGCAGGAGTTCATAGTGGCGATTCAATGGCAATATATCCAGCTCTAACATTATCTGACCAAGAAATAAATACGATAGTTAATTACACAGAAACTATAGGTAAGTCCCTAAATATAAAAGGATTAATGAATATTCAGTATGTTGTGGTAGGTGGAGATACGTATAGAAATCCTTCAGAAAAACCCAAAACAGATGATACTGAAATATATGTAATAGAAGTCAACCCTAGATCAAGTAGAACTATTCCATTTATCTCAAAAATTACTGGGATTCCCATGGTGCAATTAGCAGTAGACATTATGTTGGGGAAAAAACTTTCTGATAGCAAATATGGGACAGGTTTATGGAAAAAACAACAATTAGTTGGGGTAAAAGCACCTGTTTTTTCAATGTCAAAATTAGCCGGAGTCGATACTTACGTCGGCCCAGAAATGAAGTCAACAGGTGAAGTCATGGGATTAGACTCCAATTACGAGTCTGCCACTACAAAAGCTTTGATTGCATCAAACATGATGCTGCCAGATAGTGGATCAATCCTATTAAGTATTGCAGACCAAGATAAGGAAAATGCAATACCATTGATTAATGCACTACATAAAAACTCGTACAAAATTTTTGCCACACAAGGAACTGCAAAATTCATAAACTCACTAGGAATCCCTGTAATTGAAATTAACAAAAGGTTAGAAGATGGGCATCCAAACGTAGTAGATATAATCCAAAATTCTACTGTCGATGCAGTAGTGAATACCGTCACAGGAGACAGAAGCGTTTTACAAGATGGATTCCACATCAGAAGAGCTGCAGTAGAAATGAGAATCCCATGCTTTACATCATTAGATACCGCAAGAACAGCTTCAGAGAATATCAGTTCAAGATCATTAAACTATAATGTAAAAACTATCGATGAGTACTTAAACAACACAAAACAGGAATAACATGCCAAGTGACATACCACCTCATATTCATGGAAAAGATTTACCAAAAGGGGTGAAGAAGTCTACGGTTTCTGTTACATGTGATCATTTAGAAAAAATGCTTCATGTAGCTTCTCAAGGAGAATTTTCTTTTTTTTCTGATGAACCCGAAAAAATGGGTGGAGAAAATGAATTTCCTGCTCCTTTAACTTATGTAGCCTCTGGAATAGGGTTTTGACTACTGACTAACCTGAAGCGGTACGCTTCAATGAAAAAAATTTCAATAAAATCTGCTCAAGTCAAAATCGAGTTGGATTTTTACTTATTTGGATCTATTGTTGATGAAAATATTGAAAGTGGTGTTTCAGAAGTTCGAAGCTTTTTTGAAGTCTCTTCAGAGGACAATTTTGAAGATGTTTTAAGCGTTATAAAACTTGCTAAAAAAGGGTGTTTTGCAGAAAGTCTAGTTATTAACCCAGTAAATCTAGAAAGTGTTTGTATAATCAATGGCAAAAAAATAGAAAATCTCTAAACTGAATATTTCAATATGATTCCCTTAAAATTATCAATCGAAAACTTTATGTGTTACCAAAGTAATGTACCTACTTTAGATTTCGATTTACTTCATGTCTCTTGTATATCAGGTGAAAATGGACATGGTAAAACAGCAATTTTAGATGCAATTACTTGGGTTTTATGGGGGAAATCTAGAACAAGAACACAAGAAGAATTAGTAAATCAAAAATCTGATCACATGAGTGTTTCATTAGATTTTTCAATTGATTCAGACAAATACCGTGTAGCTAGAAAATTTTCAAAAACAAGTTCACAGGGTAAAACTGAATTAAATTTCTTTTTGTTAAATGAATCCGAAGCTACCTCCATAATGGGCAATACGATTAAAGACACCCAAGAAAAAATTATAGATGTAATTCACATGAATTACGAAACTTTTATTAATACTTCCTATTTAAAACAAGGTAACTCAGATAATTTCAGCAAATCTACACCTTCTGACAGAAAAAAAATTTTGTCAGAAGTTTTAAATTTAGAATTTTATGAAAACATATCAAATCACTCTAAAGAAATTGCCCGTCAATTAAATGAGAACCTAAACAAAAATAACGCCTTATTAAGCCTAAGAAAAGAAGATTTAATCAACCCTAAAGAATTATCAAAATCATTAAAAAACAAACGGCAGCAACTTGCCGAAATAGAAGATGAAATCTCTAATCTTAAACAAAATATGTTGGATTTACAAAATCAAAAAACTAATTTATCTGTACTCGAACAAAAAAAAATTACAAATTTATCACTTATTCAAACTAATGAAAAAGACATAGAATCCTTAAATGATCAAGTGGAAAATTGGAACAAAGAATCAATTAAATTTCAAAAAATCCTCCAACAAACTGAAAAAATTCAATCCAATGTAATAATCCTCAATGATTATCAAAAACAAGTAGCTGAATTATCTAAAACATTTTCAATTTTAAGAGACCTTGAAAAACAACAATCTGAACAAAAACATTCTATAGATTTAGAAAAACAAAAAAAACAAATCGACCTAAAAACACTCCAAGAAACTTATACATCATTAAAAACATACCAGAAAATCACAATCCCTAAAATTGAATCAGATTTAAAAAATGCTGAAATAAAATTAAAAGATTTGAATAAATCTATTATTTTATTAGACAAGAATTTAGATCTGATATCTGAAATCAATTCAAAAATTGCATTAATCGAAATCAATAATGCATCACTTAAAAACACCATGAATGATACTAGGCAAAAATTTGATTTATTGCAAACATCAAATAATCATTGTCCATTATGTTCTCAATCATTAAATGAACAAACTCATATGCATATAGAAAAGGAATTAAAAAATCTAGGGCAAAATAGTCAAGAAACATTTTTAAATAATCAAAAAGAAATTGCCCAATACAAAGATCAAATATCTAAAATTGAATCTGAAAATTCTCCTCAAAAAACTCTAGCTTTAAATGAAAAACCAATGATTGAATCTGAAATCACTTTACTAAAATCTAAATTAGAAGAAGAAAAGAAAAAGATTGTAAACATACATGAAACGGCCAAAACAATTGAAAATTTAAAACTAGAAATTTCTGGAGATAACTTTGCTAAACATCACAGAGCCAAATTGATTGAAATCGACTCTCAAATTCAATCTTTAAATTACGACCCAAAAATTCACACACAACTTGAACAGGAAATTTCAAGATTAATGCCATACTTAGATTTAAATTCAAAATTGCATGAATCTGAAAACAATCTAAAATCTTTGAATTCAAACATTACAATCTCTCAAAAAAATATATTAGAAAAAAAATCTCAAAATTCAGACTTATATAATCAAAATTCAAAAATAGAAAAAGAAATCACAAATTTTACCAACGTTGATAATTTACTGATTTCCACGTCAACAAAGATAGACCAATCATCTCAATCGAAACAAAACTTGATCTCAGAAATTATAATTTTAGAAAGAGATTTAACAAAAAACCAATCTATTCAAAATGAGGTATTACAATTAGAAACCTCCGTTACATCTATTCAAAATGAATTAGAAATTTATCAAGAGTTAAGTGCAGCCTTTGGAAGAAATGGAATTCAAGCATTATTAATCGAACAAGCAGTACCTGAAATACAAAATAATGCAAACGAATTAATTGAAAAACTATCAGAAAACAAAATGCAAATTTTATTAAACCTTACTGGGGGGAGATTAGATAGACAAACCGGAATTCCTTCCGAGGAATTAGAAATCAAAATTTCAGACGAAATGGGAATTCGTAACTATGAAACTTATAGTGGAGGAGAATCATTTAGAATAGATTTTGCCATTAGAATAGCTCTTTCAAAATTATTAGCTTCAAGATCAGGTGCTCCATTGCCAATACTATTTATAGACGAAGGTTTTGGTTCTCAAGACTTCAGGGGACAACAGACTATGATTGAAGCAATACAATCCATTCGAAATGATTTCAAAAAAATAATAGTAATTACTCATGTTGACAGCATGAAAGAAAGTTTTGAAGAAAAAATAGAAGTTTTCAAATCTCCAGAAGGATCTACATTTCAGATCATTTAATTACAATGTGAACTCTTTAATTCCCTTTTCAAAAATCAATTCTACTTCGGTTTCATTTTGGACATCTTCCTTTGTCCACCCGGGAGCACATTCTAATAATTGCAAACCTGACTTAACCACCTGAATTACCGCTATATCTGTAACTATCAAACTCACACAAGACTTACTAGTTAAAGGGAAGGAACATTCATTGACGATTTTACTTGAACCGTTTTTATCATTATGCTCCATTGCAACAATCACTTTTTTAGCTCCTACCGCTAAGTCCATAGCACCTCCAACATTTCCTATACCCCTAGATGGAATCATCCAATTTGCTAAATCTCCTGATTTTGATACTTGCAATGCTCCTAAAACTGTTACATCTATATGTCCTCCTCTTATCATCGCAAAAGCGTCAGAAGAACTAAAAAATGACATCCCATCAACTGGTGCAAGAAATTGTCCACTTGCATTAATTAGATCTTGATCCTCAAATCCCTCTTCTGCCATAGGACCATAATTTAAAACTCCACTTTCACTGTGATAAATCACTGTCTTACCTTCAGGAATAAATTGGGAACACAATGAAGGAATTCCTATTCCTAAATTAACTACATCACCATCCTGTAATTCTTTTGCAACTCTCATAGCAATTATTTCTCGATTCAGTCTATCTTTCATTGTTTTCCTTAATTTCTACTATTCTGTCTACATACAGCAAAGGAGTATCAATCAGGGCAGATTCTATAGCACCTGTTTCAACAATTTTATCTACCTCTACGATAGATATGGTAGCAGCAGTAACCATTACTGAATTAAAGTTTTTTGAAGTTCCCTTATAAACCAAATTGCCGAGTCTGTCAGATTGATATGCCCGAATCAAAGCAAAATCAGCCTTCAACGCAGTTTCTAAAACATATTTCTTTCCGTTAAACTCACGTATTTCTTTACCTTCTGATACTCTAGTATCTACTCCAGTGGGAGTAAAAAAAGCAGGAATTCCGGCTCCACCAGCACGAATTCTTTCCGCCAAAGTTCCTTGAGGAACTAGCTCTAACTCTACTTCATGTTTTGCATATGCCTTCTCAAAAGCAGTAGGTCTAGAAGGAGAAGGAGAAACTGGAAAAGAAGCAATAACTTTTTTCACTTGATTGTTCTCTACTAAAACACCTATATCTACAGGCGTTTGACCCGGTAGCGTTCCAAATCCAATCACACTTGCCAAACCTGCAGTGTTACTGATAATTGTTAGGTTTTTTGATCCCAGATTTCTCAAAGCAGCAATTAAATTCTGTGAAGTTCCACCTGGTCCTGCAAATCCATCTATCATTAAAGTAGAATTATCAGGAATATCCGAAACGGCTTCATCAAATGAATTAAAAACCTTATTCATTATAAATTTCTCCCTATTTTTTGTGGGATTAACCAGACTAAAATTGCAAAAAGAATTATTAGAAATCCTATTAACATAGTTGTATCAAAGAAAAACCCTTGAGGAAACATAGCTATCAAATAATCTGTACGAGGATCCAAAATCCAAAAATCATTATTAAAACTAATTTCATGAAAATATATAAATAATTTATCAAACCCAAATAATGACCCTATAGCTAAAGCTCCAAAAATAAGTAACGTAAGAATTCCTCCTCTCGAAATTGAATGTAATAAATTTTTCAAACTATATAAACTGCCAAAAAGTAGAGTAAAAAAGGTTACTACTATAATCAATAAAACAGAAATTTTTTGATAAAAAAACACAAAGTTAATTAATTGTTTGACGTCTTTCATATGAAATATTTCTTTAGAATTAAATAAGTTAGGAAAAAATATATTATTTTTAGTCACCTGAATAGTGATCCATTCTTTATCATTGTTAAAATAATTTCTAATTTGATTTGCTGCAGACATCAATTCTGATTTATCTATCCCCGTGTACTCAGAAATCTCGTATCTCTCAAATCCATATTCATACAGTAAAGGAAAATTAATTACAAAAGAAGCTACAGAAGTAACAATTAAAATGGGAATTAAAATTGTTACAATGAGCGAATTAAATATTGAAAAAGTTTTTGTGAACATGACTCCATACTAAATGATTCACAGATATTTTTACAATTCAAATGGAGAAGAATATGGTAAAGGTCTCTCAAAAACAATTTCCCTATAATTTTACGGGATTGATGTCGTTAATAGAGTTTCTGTTGGGTCCTAATGGTTGCCCTTGGGATAAAAAACAAACTCCTATCACATTATCTCCCATGTTATTAGAAGAAAGTCATGAATTAACTGAAGCAATCGAAAAAAATGACATGCAAAATACTATGGAAGAAATTGGAGATGTAATGCTTCATTTAGCTTTTCAAATTTCATTAGCAAAAATGAGTTACTCATTTGATGAAGATGACATGTTTAAAGCTCTAATTGAAAAATATATAAAAAGACATCCCCACGTTTTTTCTGACTCTGAAATTTCATCTGAAGATGAAATTAAAAAAACATGGGATGAGATTAAAAAAACTGAAAAAGGTAAACCTCAAGATAATTCAACTTTAGGAGAATTCCCAAAATCTCTACCAGCTCTAAGTACTGCTCAAAAATTACAAAAAAATGCTGCAAAAACAGGATTTGACTGGGACAATATTCGCGATGTAAAAGAAAAAATTTTTGAAGAAATTGAAGAGATTAAATTTGCGAAAACTAATGATGATAAACTTGAAGAAATTGGAGATTTATTATTCAGTGTTGTAAATTTTTCAAGACATTTATCCATCGATGCAGAGCAAGCACTAAGACTATCTAATATGAAATTCCAAAAAAGATTTACCCAAATGGAAATGTTAGCCATAAAAAAATCTCAAGAATTTGCAAAATTACCTATTATTGAAAAGGATAAGTTATGGAATGAAATCAAAGCCCAAGAAAAACGTTCACTTCACTGATATAATCGCCAAACAGGTTGATGAAAAGGAAGGTAAATTATGTTCGCTGTATTTGTTACATTAAATATCAAAGATGGTTATGTAGAAGAATTTCAAAAAGCAAGTTTCGGTGACTCTCAAGGATCAGTTAGAGATGAACCTGGATGTTTCAGATTTGACATATTAAAAAATGTAGAAATTCCTAACCAGTTTCATCTATATGAAGTGTATGAAGATGAACAAGCATTCCAAGCACATCAACAGACTCCTCATTACAAAAAATGGCGTCAAACTGTTCAGCCATGGTTTGAAGGAACTTCACAAAGGGTCACAATGGATACTATTTTCCCTTCAGATCAAGGGTGGAAAGATCAAAAACCTTGTTTGTTAAATTGGTGATATAGAACAACTACCTTCTGCCAAAATATGTCTCTATAGTTTTAGTATCAACATTTAATACTGTAGGACGTCCATGGGGACAATTGTTTGAATTCTCAGCAAACTTCAATTGATTAATCAAATCTTGCATCTGTGTAATTGCTAATTGATCTCCCGCCCTTACGGAACCATGACAAGCAATAGTTGCTACTATTTTCTCAAATGAGGATGGCATATTCATAAACTTTCTAGAATCATTATTAATAAGTTCTACAAAAGAATCTACAGGATCTTTTGTAGAAATAATTTTAGGAACACCTCTAAGAATCATCGAATTTGTACCAAATTCTTCAACTAGATACCCTAGGGAAGTAATTGATTCTAAGTTCTCTTCTAGAAATTCTCTCTGAAAATCATCCACCTCTAGTACAAATGGGTCCAAGAATCTCTGAATCTCAACATCTTCATTCAAGTTTCTAGATAAAATCCTCTCAAATAAAATTCTTTCATGAGCTGCATGCTGATCTACCAAATACAACCCATTGTTCCCCTCACAAACTATATATGTTGATGAAATTTGACCTATAACTAATAAAGAATCTAAAATTACTTTTAAGCTTGATTCAGATCCACGTAAATCATTAGTACTTGAATTTTTTTCAAAATAATTGAGATTATTATCATTTGATTTTGGAATAGGCCAAAATTCAGAAGGATCTGAATGTTGAGTAGAAAGACTTATATTATTTTGAAAAACCGGAACTCTTTTCACTAAACTATCTGAATTTAAAGTTTTTCTTACAGTTCTCTGTAAAAGTGAGAAAATTTGATTCTCATTAATCAATCTAACTTCTGTCTTTGCAGGATGAATATTGACATCAATCTCATCAAAAGGAACTTGTATATTGATTACACCAATCGGAAATTTTTTGTTGGGAATATGGTCATGATAAGCTTGTTCTAAGCTAAATGATAAAGATCTATTTTGTACCATTCTCCCATTGATGTATAAAGAAATACCATTCCTGTTTTGTCTATGTTGAAAAACAGAACCAATTAAACCAGTAATTTTAATTTCTTGATTAGAATCTGAAATAATTTCTAACATCTCTGAAGAAGTCTCATCTCCATACACAGACGATACAGCATCCCGTAAATCTCCATTTCCTACAGAAAAAAACTTTTTAGAGTTATTCTGAATCAATTCAAATGAAATACCGGGATGGCTCAAAATAAATTGTTGAACCAATGAAGTAATTTTCGCAGCCTCTGACCTAGGTGTTTTCATAAATTTTTTTCTGGCAGGAAAATTTTTAAAAAGATTTGAAACACAAATCATTGTTCCAACTACAGAAGCAGTATAAGAAATAGAATTAATTTTTCCTTGATCCACAAAAATTTGAGTAGCTAATTTGTCTGAAATAGTTTTTGTTATCATTTCTATTTCAGAAACGGCAGCTATACTGAATAAGGCTTCCCCTCTAAAGCCTAAGGTCGTAATCTGCATCAAGTCATCTTTATTTCTCACTTTACTAGTAGCAAATCTCTCAAACACTAGTGGTGAATCTTCCGAATTTATACCTGATCCATTATCAGAAATTTTGATTTGATCCAATCCTCCGGATACTGTCTCAATATTTATCCTAGTAGCTCCTGAATCAATAGAATTTTCAATTAATTCCTTTATAACTGACACAGGTCTTTCTATTACTTCACCTGCCGCGATTAATGATGAAATTTGTGGGTCTAAAACTTCAATTCTCATGATTATTTAGATGGGGATTAGGAAACAATTTTCTGGAATCAGATAAACCTGTCTCAAAATACTTCAGCGTGCTTTCAAACAATTCTAAAATTTCTTGATCTAAATCATTTTTAAAATAATATGGAGAGACGTGGTATCCTCCAAAAAACTCAACAATTTCCGGATGGTCGTCTATGACAAAATCTGGTCTAGGGTTAACTTGAAATCTTTGTATGCCTGTTTCATATTCAGTCACGGGTTTCACGAATATACCTGAAACATATTCAGATAATTCTAATCTATCAATATCTTTATGCCTCAAACCCACACCTGACCAAATAAAAATAGTATGGCCCAAAGATATAAATTTAGAAAAAACCTCCTGAGTGTGCGGTCTAATTTTGCCATCCATAGACATTATTGTGTAATCGACATCAAAAAAAATATTCATGAATTGAAAATACCATTTACTACTTGTTTAATAGGATTTCTTTTTCTAGAAATTTTATTTTTTAATTCATTAATATAATTAGTTGGAGCAATCAACATGGGGTTTGTTTTGCGTCGCAGGTCTGACAATTTTGTCTCGCCTAAATCCCATTCTTCTACTAGTGTATCTATTTTAGACCAATGTGTTTCATTATTATTAATATTAATTTTTAAAGCTGAACAATTAGATTCGTTAATGATTGCTAATCCACCACTGATATCCCACATATACGCAGAAGAAATGACAGCGTATTGAGAAATATTCAGAGCTACCATAAGAATTTCATAAGCAATGCTTCCCCCCATTCTCAATTCTCCAGATAGTGGTAAAAAATCATTAGAAAACTTATATCTTCTAGAAAAAAAACCTGGAAGGGTGATCAATGAATTAGCATCAAGTTTTCTGTTTTTAGAGGTATCAATAGATTTCCCATCAAGACTAATACCATTTCCGGCACTGGCATGAACAACTCGTCCAGAATTTATAGAATTTGGCCAAGGAATAAAAATAGCCCCAACAACTGGTTCTCCTTTATACAAAACTCCTATAGAACAAGCATAAATTGGAAAACCGTACATAAAATTCCTAGTCCCATCCAAGGGATCTAATACCCAAACATAATCTGGAGCTAAATCATTCTGAGATTCGCTTTCCTCACCCACAATTCCATGATCAGGAAATTCTTTTTTGATTTCATCAGATAAGAAAGATTGAACTTTTTTGTCAGCTTTCGTAACAGGATCACGTAAATTTGAATCTTTAAATTCAATAGATAAATCAAATTTTGTAAGGAGATCGGGAAAATAGGAATGTAAAATTTCTCCAGATTCTCGCGCTATTTTAAAAGCATGATTTTCAATTTTTTTTAAAAAATCTTGATCCAATGTCATATTTAATTTATCTGACTCATTGAATCAATTGCTTTTAATGCAGCTATTGCATAATCCTCACCCTCATTACCTTTTTTACCTCCTACTCGATCTAGAGCTTGTTCAACATTATGAGTAGTAAGAACTCCGAAAATCACTGGAATATCATTATCTATAGCGACTCTGCCAATTCCTTGAGTAACAGCTAAAGACACGTATTCATAATGATCAGTGTCTCCTTTTATTACTGCTCCTAGACAAATTATTGCATCAAATTTTTTAGATTTCGCGAGTTTTGAAGCTATCACAGGAATTTCAAATGACCCTGAGACTTCTAGCTCTAAAATATTTTCAGAACGTACATGGTTAGAAATTAAAGTTTTTTTAGTTGCATCTAATAGTTTTGAAGTAATAAAACTGTTATATTCTGCAACTATAATTCCAATAGAAATTTCTGACCTATCAGGGTTTTGTTTTAAAGATTCATTCATTTATATCTTCGTCCACTACAAGATCATCTGAATCCAATAAATGTCCCATTCTTGTTCTTTTTGTGTCCATATAATCAATATTCTCTTTTCGATATTTTGCAATTATTGGAATAGTTTCTGTAATTTCAAGATTAAAACCTTCTAATCCAACTCTTTTTGTAGGATTGTTAGTGATTAATCTCATTTTTCTAACTCCTAAATCCTCTAAAATTTGCGCCCCAATTCCATATTGTCTTGGATCAGGCGGAAATCCTAATTGAACATTAGCATCCACTGTGTCATATCCTTGTTCCTGTAATGCATATGCTTTTATTTTATTATGGATTCCTATTCCTCTTCCTTCCTGACGCATATATAGCAAAACTCCAGATCCTTCTAGAGAAATTTGCTCCATGGCTATTTCTACTTGATCTCCACAATCACATTTGTTACTTCCAAAAACATCTCCTGTCAGACACTCACTATGTACTCTCACAAGTAAAGGTTTACTAGAATCAATTTCACCTTTAATTAAAGCAATGTGATCAGCTTGATCAACCATACTAGAATAAGAAACAATCCTGAAATCTCCATAGGAGGTGGGAATTTTTGCCTCTGCAATTCTTTCAATCAATTTTTCATGAGTTCTGCGATATTTGATTAAATCAGCAACAGTTATAATTTTTATATCATGTGTCTTAGCAAAAATTTCTAAGTCTGGCATCCTTGCCATTTCTCCATTGTCACCTACAATTTCACAAATCACAGCTGCTTCTTTTAAACCTGCGATTCTACAAATATCTACAGAAGCTTCAGTTTGACCTGTCCTTTTTAATACTCCTCCATCCATATATTTAAGAGGGAAAATATGACCAGGACGGCCTAAATCTTCAGGTTTAGTATCGGGATCAATTAAAGCTTTGATTGTCGCAGACCTATCGGAGGCAGAAATTCCAGTAGAGGTGCCTTTAAGATAATCGACTGAAACAGTAAAGGCAGTACTTAATGGAGCTGTGTTTTGAGGAACCATAAGAGGCAAATTCAAATGCTCTAAATCTTCTCCCAACATTGGCACGCATATCAAACCTTTCCCATAAGTAGCCATGAAATTTATAGCTTCAGGAGTAATTTTCTCCGCTGCCATAGTCAAATCGCCTTCGTTTTCTCTATCCTCATCATCAACAATAATTACCATTTTGCCTTGCTTAATATCATTGACAGCATCTTCGATTTTGGAAAGTGGCATAATAAATCCTTTAGTTATTAAACTTTAGAATATTCTCAACATATTTTGAAATCATGTCTACTTCAATATTCACTATAGACCCTACGGGTTTAATTCCAAAAACTGTATGATCTCTAGTATATGGAATTAGAGTAATAGCAAATGAATTTTTGTCGCATTTTACAACTGTCAAACTAGCTCCGTCCACGCAGATATATCCTTTTTCCACAATATATTTTGAAAGTTCACTGTCAATATTAACAACAATCAGCTGAGCATCACCGTCGGGTATAATGGCTGAAATTTCTCCTGTGCCATCAACATGCCCTTGAACTAAATGACCTCCAATTCGCCCACCGTATACAACTGATCGTTCCAAATTTACAGGTGAATCAACAGATAACCCTTTCAAATTAGTTCTACGTAAAGTTTCAGGCACAACATTAACCAAAAAATTATCTTGTTTTTTTTCTACTACCGTCAGACAAACTCCATTTACAGCAATACTATCTTTCACATTCAAATCAGGCAAAACAATATCTGCTTGAATAGAAATTTCAGAATCCGAAATTTTTAAAATTTTTCCTAACTCTTCTACAATTCCTGTAAACATATAACTTATTTTACATATCCTGTAATTAAAATATCATCATCAAATTCAGTAATACTAACATTAGATAGATTTTGTACATCTTTCATTGTGATTGCCCCTTCCCCACCTATTGGAGATTTTGAAAATTCTCCCCCAATGATTTTGGGTGCAATAAAAGCCTCAATTTTATCGACAAGATTTTTATCAAAAAAATCTCCAATCAATTGATTCCCTCCTTCAACAAGAATTGATTTAATATCCATTTCGCCTAAATTTTTTAAAATTTCATCTAAATTTAATTTACCTTCATTTGTTCCAAATTTTTTAATAATATGTTGTTTAGATATGTTTTTTAACTCAGTAGATTGAGATGTTGCAACGAATGTTTTAGATTCAGAATTAAAAATATTTGAATCAGTGGGAATTTTTAGGCTAGAATCCAAAACAATTCTAAGGGGCTGTCTTCCTGATAAAGGGGCATGCCTACCTCTAGATGTTAAAGTTGGATTGTCAACTATTGCAGTATTTGAACCCACCATAACTCCATCATTGATTGATCTAAGAAAATGAACATAATCTCTAGATTTATCGTTTGTAATCCATTTGGATTGGCCTGATTTTGTAGATATTTTACCGTCTAAACTCATTGCAAATTTAACTGTTATAAAAGGAATAGCTGTACGAGAAAATTTAAAGTGAGCTTCCATGATTTTTTTAGATTCCATTTCATTGTCACCGATTTCAACTTTTAAACCTGCATCTAGTAATGCTTGTACTCCGTGACCATTAACTCTTTTGTCTGGATCTTTTACAGAAATAAATATTTGTGTAATCCCAGAATTAATAATCAAATCAGTACACGGTGGAGTTCTCCCATAATGACAACAAGGTTCTAAAGTCACATACAAAGATGCGCCTGATAAATCAGTTTTACAATTTTGAATAGCCATCTTTTCAGCATGATCAAATCCAGGAATGTCTGTCCAACCTGTAGAAATTACTTTTCCATCTTTAACAATTACCGCACCCACAGGTGGATTTGGATTACAAATACCTAAAGATTTTTTGCTAGCTTCTAAAGCTAAATGCATATATGACATTCTAATCTGTCGTTTCAAAATCCTGATGAATTTTACTTGCTGTAGGTACTGATTGTCCTTGATATTTACTTCCTAAAATTGGTGAACCATAAGGATGATCAGCTGGAGTAGTTAATCTTAAATAAGACAATTGACCAATTTTCATTTTGTAATACAAAGTGATAGGAAGGTTAGCAACATTACTAAGTTCTAAAGTCAAATGTCCTTTAAATCCCGGGTCAACATACCCAGCTGTAGAATGAATCAATAAACCTAACCTACCTAAAGAACTTTTTCCTTCTACCCTTGCAACCAAATCGTCAGGTAGTTCAATTTGTTCAAGAGTGCTACCTAAAACAAATTCTCCCGGATGCAATATAAATGGGACATCTTCTTTAATTTGAACTTTCTCAGTTAAATCTTTCAAATCTTTTCTGACATCAATATATGGAAGTCTAGAATTTCTAAAAACTAAAAACGTATTGTCCAAGTGTACGTCTACACTAGCAGGTTGAATCGAATTCTTACCAAGCGGGTCAACGACTATTCTCCCTGCAGCTATTTCTTCTCTTATAGTTCTATCACTTAAAACCATTTGAATCCCCCAAAATTTTATTGAATACCAAACATCACATTAACAGTTAAAGATAATTCTAATTCACCCCCACTGATAGAAGTAGAGTAAGGGGCAGAAGCCATAGCTCTCATTCCATAATTTTCGAAAGTAGAAGAAACTGATGAGCTGCCTTCTGACAATAATAATACAGGGCCTAAAATTATCCCTGTTAAATCAGCATAATGCGATGCTTTCTCTAATGCTTCCTGTATAGCCAATTCTCGTAACTCTGATTGATGTGAACTAGGATCATCAACACTGAAACTAATACTGTTGATCCTAGTAAAATCTCCTCCAGCATTCGATGCATCATCTATGATTTTTCCAACCTTATCCAAATTTCTTATCTTCACTTTTAGTGAATTTGTGACAGTATATCCCACTAAAATTTGAGAACCAATTCTTCGACCATTCATAGTAATTTCTTCATAATCATATCGAGGTAATATATCAAAACGATTGGTCTGAACATCAATTTGACTTACTTTGTTTTTAAACAAAGATGATTCTATATCTTCAATGGATTTTGCTGCAGTATTTCTTGCTAAAGTCACAGTTTCAGCAAAAACTTCAACTCCAACATTTAATAATGCTAAATCGGGCTCTACCATTTTACTCCCTTGACCTGAAACAGAAATTCCATGAGATGTATTTGAGCTCAAATCAGGTGAGAATCCATTCCTATTTAATACGGAGGAATTTGTAGAAAATTGATTGGTTAATGTACCAGAAAAGGCGGGAGTTTCAATTTTTGTATTAGTAACATCTTCAGATTCACAGCCTACTAATGTAAAAAGTACTCCAGAGAGTATAAGTAATAAGTTTAATTTTTTATTCATGGATCTCTCCTTTCACCCAAGAATGATTAATACAACTATGATAGAGGATATATAATTGATGTCTATGAAAATTTTATCTCATTCAACTAAATCACTAATTAGAGAAAGTATTGAAACAATTTTATTGATTTCACTAATCATATCTGTATTTCATATTTCTCTTCAAAATTTCCAAGTAGAGGGGTCTAGTATGGATCCAAATATTAAAGAAGGAAATTGCGTAGTGGCCGAAAAAGTAACATATTGGAAAAAACCTGAATTATTTTCTAATTACCTCCATGATAATTACATTTTCGATCAACCTAACAGGGGTGAAGTCGTCATATTTAAATTCCCCAACGATCCTAGTAGGTTTTTTGTAAAAAGAATTATTGCTATAGAAGGGGATTCTGTTGAAATCAAATACGGGAATGTCTATGTAAATAATATTAAAATCGATGAGCCATATTTAACTCACCTTAATTCTGAATCTGAATATCTATCTCCAGCCATCATAGGGGAAAATCAATATTATGTTCTTGGAGACAACAGAACAGGTAGTAACGATTCCCGAAACTGGGGGACAATTTCAGACGAGCATATTATAGGAAAATATTTTTTCAAATATGGATCAAACATATGCAATTCTTTTCTCACTTCATCTAAAGGATTGCGATAAACACGTTACTATCTGATAATACGTGTTTGTGTTAAATAGTTAGGGCCGGTAGCTCAGTTGGTAGAGCAATGGACTTTTAATCCATGTGTCGTGAGTTCGAATCTCACCCGGCTCACCAACTATTTAATTTTTTTGATAATTCCACTACTATATTCAATCTTAAGCATCAAAAATTACTAGACTACAGATCCTAATTTTATGGAAAAATCTTATCAACAAAAACAAAACCTGTACGAACCCCTCAAAGGTATCAAAGTCGTTGAAGTTGCTCAGGGAGTTGCCGGACCACATTGCGGTAAAATCCTGGCAGGACTAGGCGCGGAAGTATTAAAAGTTGAGATTCCACCAGATGGAGACTGGAGCAGAAAATTTGGTCCAATGATTCCGAGTAAAGATGATTTAGAATCTAGTGCACTTTTTCTTCATAACAACACAGGGAAAAAAAGTGTAGTCATGGATTGGACAGAAAAAGAAGGATTTGTAAATCTACAAAATCTCATTAACAAATCTGATATTCTCATAGAAGACTGGGATTTAAAAGATAGAAAATCACTAAACATTTCAAAAGATTTTTTTATCAAACAAAACCCTAAGCTTATTGAAATGTGTGTCACGGCATTTGGATTATCCGGACCTTACAGCACATATAAATCTACGCCTATGATTTTATTCGCTTTAGGAGGGTTCATGAACATCATGGGATCTCCTGACAAAAAACCTATCATGTTGCCAGGATTTCAGGCTGATTATGTTACAGGAATCAACGCTAATAATGCGATTCAAATCGCTTTATGGGAAAGAGATTCCATTTCTAACAAAGGCCAATTTCTTGAATTATCAATGATAGAAACTCTAATCAACTTACACCAAGCACCATTCGAAATGGATCATGGGGGCAATAGACAAAGAATGGGGCATAGACAATCTGCATTAAGCGCTAAAGGATTCCCTCCAGGAGTCAGTTCAGTTCCTGCGGAAGACGGATATTTGACTTTTGGCGGAGGCTCACAACCAATTTTTGAAACACTTTGTCTAATGTTAGGTAGACCAGAATTAATTGAAACTGAAGAATTTCAGAATGTATTCAAAAACCCTGAATCTGGAGTGCTAATGGATAAATACATGATTGACTGGATGAAAGGAAAAACAAAACAAGAAGTTTTCATTGAAGTTTCAACACAATGGCTGCTACCAGTATCACCTATCAACACAATCCGTGACATATTAGAAGACGAGCAATTCAATCATAAAAATGCTTTTCAAGAAATAGATCACCCAATGGTAGGATTAGCCAAATACGCTAGATTACCTTTTTCTATTAACAATAAAAAATTAAACATCAAACGAGCACCATTATTAGGTGAAAACTCAAATGAATAATTCTCCTTCTTTAAACAATTTAAGAATTTTAGACCTCACCAGAATCTGGGCTGGACCATTAGGAACACGTACTCTAGGTGATTTTGGCGCAGACGTGATTAAAGTGAGTGATCCAAGAAATCCTATTTCATCTGAAGCACATGTTAATGAGAAACTAAATCGAAACAAAAAAAATATAGCCCTAAGACTAGATACTAAAAAGGGAAGAGATATTTTTCTAGAATTAGTCAGAATTTCTGATGTACTCGTAGAAAATTACAGACCTCGCGTGATGAGAAATTTTAACCTTACATATGATGATATTAAAAAGGTCAATCCAAACATCATTATGTGTTCAATGCCCGGGTTTGGATTAGATGGACCATATTCTGAATTTCCAGCATTTGGATCTACTGCCGAAGCAATGTCAGGAATAGTTTCTATGATGGGATATGAAGAAAACCACCCTATTCAAACAGGTATGTCTTATGCTGATCCAGTCTCAGCTATTAATTTAGTAGGAACTCTCTTAACTTATGCTCGCCACAGAAGTATTACTGGGGAGGGATGTTTCATTGAAATTGATCTATCTGATAGCCCTTTGGGAGGAATTGGTGAATATATCGTCGCAAATTCTGTAACAGGATACCAACGACCAATTCAAGGAAACTCTCATGAACAATTTAGCCCTCATGATGCATTTCCATCAAAGAATACTGATGAATGGATTGCTATAAGCATCACAACAGAAAATGAATGGGGTAAATTTAAAGAAATTACCTCTATAGAATCCTTAAATGACTCAAAATTTTCATCCTTTAAATCAAGAAAAAAACATGAAGTAGATTTATATGAAATAATTTCAAAATGGACTCAAAAATTTTCATCTACAGAATTGATGGAATTACTTCAACAAAACGAAATTCCTGCAGGAAGATTATCTAACTACCATCAGATACTATCTGACCCGCATTTAAATTCAAGAGAGTACTTCGTAGATTTTTCTGATATAAATCAACGATACGATGGCCAAGCTATCCCTGGCCACCAATTATCAAAAGAAAAGTGGACACCTATGGATGAATTAGGTAAGTCATCTAAATATATTTTACGAAACTATTTGGGATATACTCAATCTGAAATAGACTCTCTCGAAGAAGAAGAAATTATAAAACCCGCAACGGGAGATTATTTCATTTGATTTTTATCTGGTAGTTAATAATTATGAATCCAAAAGTAAAAAACTTTGAATTTTAAAGGAGATATCTATGCCTATAGACCCTAACAGAGAAATGTGGAAACCAGGAATGCCGTGGGAAGATGCAATTTCGGATATTGAATATATCAAAAACATAGCAAAAGAAATGGGTGGAAAAGATAGAATTGAGAGGCAACACAAAGCTGGGCTCTACACTATAAGAGAGCGAATTGACAAAATTCTCGACACAGACAGTTTTCTAGAATACGGACCCATGATTGGCGCAGCAGAATTTGATGATAACGGAAACATTACCGAATTCACACCTGGTGGATATGTAATGGGTCTTGGTGAAATTGATGGCAGACCAGTTGCTATTGGAGGTGACGATTTCACAATCTCTGGAGGAAGTCCACATAATGTTCATAAATCCCCAAGAGATTTTGTCCAACCTTTAGCTATCCAGTACGGTATCCCTTATGTTCAATTGATTCAAGGAGCTGGACATAGCTCAAAAGCGGACGAAGCAGCAGGTCATATGGGATTACCCGACGGTGGAATGTGGTGGAGAAATGTAGAAACTCTTAAAAATGTTCCTGTAGCAACAGGAATTCTAGGCCCGGTAGCAGGATGGCCTGCAGCCCATGCTCTAATGTCTCATTTTACTGTAATGATTAAAGAAAAATCTCAGATTTTCCCTTCGGGACCACCTGTTGTTCAAAGAGCGATCGGAGAAACACTTTCAAAAGAAGAACTGGGTGGATACAAAATGCATGTTTATGAAAGCGGTCAGGTAGATAATGTCGCTGAATCTGAAGAAGATGCATACGAACAAATCAAAAAATTTCTTTCATTTCTACCAAACAACACTAGTGAGGTAGCAGCTCGAGTTGAAACTGGTGATTCCCCTGATAGAAGACCTGAAGAATTATTAAATATTATTCCACCAAACAGAAAAAGATCTTACGATCCCAGAAAATTAATTCGTTTAGTTGTGGATAACGGAGACTTCTTTGAAATGCGTGAACATTATGCAGGTTCAATCATCACAGGTTTCGCTAGAATGGATGGTTACAGTGTAGGAATTCTAGCCAGTGACCCTAAAGTTTTAGCTGGTGCTATGGATGGGTGGGCCGCAGAAAAATATGCACATTTTGTAGATTTATGTGATGCATTCAATATGCCTGTAATGATTTTCTTAGATATGCCAGGATTCATGTTAGGCTCTCATGCAGAAAGAAAAGCAACAATGAGAAGAGGTATTTCAGCTCTCATAGCCAGCTATGAGGCTGATGTTCCTAAAATAGAATTCAACATCAGAAAATCTTATGGAGTTGCAGCAGATGCTCCTAATAGTCTGGGGCATCCAAATGGAGTGAACCTAAGATACGGATGGCCTGCAGGAGAATACGGTGGAATTCCTATTGAAGGAGGAGTTGCAGCGGCTTACAGACGTGAAATTGAAAACGCACCTGATCCTGAAGCTCACAGAACGATGATAGAAGACAGATTACTAAAATTACGCTCTCCATTTAGAGCTGCTTTCCATGGAGACATGGTTGATTTAATTGACCCTAGAGAGACTAGATACTTGGCGTGCAAATTTGTAAAACTAGCTCAACCTGTGTTGAAAAAACTAGCTCAACGTCCAAAACGAACAGTCCGACCATAAGGAGAATTCATGGTAGATTTAAATCAAATCAAAGTCTTAACTTGGGATATAGGGGGCACTGTTTTTGACTGGAGAGGTACAGTTCAAGAAGAAGTAAGTCGCCTTGCTAAAGAACAGGGGGCAGATATAGATATTTATCAATTTGCCAGTGACTGGAGATATGGCATGTTTGATATGCTCGCCAAGGTAAGAAAAGGTGAATTACCTCACATGAATGCTGATGAAATTCACAGAAAAATGTTAGATATAGTCTTAGATACCCATACTGATTTAAAACTGTCAAATGATCAAAGAACCCAGTTAAATACTATATGGAGACGATTAAAAGCTTGGGATGATGCCCCAGAAGCTATTGAAAGACTTAGAGGCAGATTTACAGTAGTTCCATTAACAGTTCTTAGTTGGTCGATCGGCGTGAACTGCTCTAAACATAACGGCATTAGCTGGGATGGATTATTATCTTGTGAATTTTTAAGACAATATAAACCAGATGCTGGAGCATATTTACATGCAGCTGAATTACTGGATACAGACCCATCACAAATCATGATGTGTGCAGCACATACTAGAGACTTAAGATCAGCTATGGAAGCAGGTTTTAAATCAGCGTTCGTATACAGAGCTGGAGAAAAATCATTAGAAACAATGACTGAAGAACCCACTGTGCCATTAGAAACATTTGATTTTGCTGCTACAGATTTTAAAGATTTAGCAAACCAACTACTTAACTAAAAATTTTTTAGTTTGACAAAGAGCAATAAAAGGAAAGAATGGTAGATTTAAATCAAATCAAAGTCTTAACTTGGGATATAGGCGGCACAGTTTTTGATTGGCGTGGCACTATACAAGACGAAGTGGGACACCTTGCTAAACAACAAGGTGTAGAAATAGATATTTATCAATTTGCCAGTGACTGGAGATATGGCATGTTTGATATGCTCGCTAAGGTAAGAAAAGGTGAATTACCTCACATGAATGCTGATGAAATTCACAGAAAAATGCTCGATATAGTATTAGAAACTCATTCAGATTTAAAACTTTCTAACGATGAACGAGATCAATTAAACATGATTTGGAGAAGATTGAAAGCTTGGGATGATGCTCCTATAGCTATAGAAAAACTCAGAAGCAGATACACTGTAGTGCCATTAACTGTTCTTAGTTGGGCTATCGGAGTGAATTGCTCTAAACATAATGGAATTAGCTGGGATGGGTTACTATCTTGTGAATTTTTACGACAGTACAAACCAGATCCAGGGGCATATGTACATGCAGCCGAATTACTGGATACTCACCCATCACAAATCATGATGTGTGCAGCACATACTGGAGATTTAAAAGCAGCTATGAATGCAGGTTTTAAATCTGCTTTTGTTTATAGAGCTGGAGAGATAGATCCTACTGTTCCATCTGAAAGAAGGTCAGAGGAACCAACAGTTCCACTAGAAACTTTTGATATTGCAGCTACAGACTTTAACGACTTGGCTGAAAAATTACTCAGTTAAATGTGTATTTGGCTGGATTACCAGCCAAATACACATAAAAAAACTAATCAGCTGTAGCGAAAGATCGTCCTACGTAAATGTAGAAAGCTGAAATGATAATAAAACACAGTCCGCTAACGGCTGTACCCATGTTTATAAAACCATCGTCAAATCCAGCAAGTAAACTGACCAAACCAGCTACTAGGCCTGCTAGAGCAGCTATGTATGCAAAAATAGTATTGTATTCATCTCTTGTCGAAGCTCCAAGAGCTATCAAAAGATTCCCAATTCCAAAAAGAGGCCCTGAAACAACATTGATTCCTAAAAATGTCCCTACAAATGCCGCATTTGTGAATCCCATTGCAGTAGATGAAGCAATTCCCAATGAAATTGTCCAACAGATTATAGCTACAAAAATCATAGGAAGACCCAATCTAGCTATTGCATGGCCACTTCCACCTTCCATACTTTGAACCCAATGCATAGAACCAGAAAAAACAGCTATTAACCCCAAAGGAATTAACATACTGACAATTATTGCTATCCCTCTATTAGCCACTAATGCAGCAGCTTGAGCAGCAGTATCATCAGCATCACCAGGATCAATTATCAAACCTCCAGGTTGCAAAAAGAACATTACTAAAGCAATGACAGGTCCTATCATCAATGAATATCCTGCTACCTTATTAACAGAAAGTGTGCCCATTTGAGTACCTCCTTTTATTTGCATGTTTGCATTCTCAAATCACACGATGAAAAAATATTCTGATAAAACAAATACAAACACAAGCAGTTTTTGTATTATTTATACTTTCAATATTGCTGATTAATATTATTGATAATATTAATCATTTAAAAAAGATTCGAATCAGAAAGGCTATTATCTAAAAATGAGGATCTGATTTTTACTCCCCACCTTCCATTAACTTCAATAAATATCCATAAAGTTTGGAATGAATTATACGGAGTACCATCAGGGTGCCGGCGAGTTTGCAAAAAAGTTAAATGAACTTTTTTATCACCAAACTGAACAGCTGACATATCAGTAGTAGTAGTTTCTCCCCAATTTTCATCGATCAATTTTTGAGTATCATCTTCTAACATGATTTGATGTTCTTCAGATGTTTCCCATATTTTTACATCATTACGTCCGGACAGTCGATAATGCGGGAAATGCATTTCTTCTAACATTCCTTCTATATTTCTAGAATTAAAAGCTTGTGACCATCTGTAAAATGAATCAATTGCTAAATCCTTAGCCTCTTTCATAGTTACCTCCATGGATTGATCTAGTACAATCATACTCAAACATTTACCGGATCTGATAATGAGATTTAAAAAGTTTTATTTAATAGCTACAACTACATTATTAATTGTGATGACTCCTATTTTAATTATGACTATCATCACATTAGGCAACAACTTAAAAGACAGGATTTCTGATGAAGAAACTAAAGTATCATCAGAAGTTCAATCGGCCATGCCAAATTCTGATTTTTTTAGAATCGCACCAACATTCACTCCTGTTCCTACATATACTCCTGTTCCTACATATACTCCTGTTCCTACTTTTACTCCTGTTCCATTACCAAATCAAGTGCCTACACCACAACCAACTCCCACACCAATCCCTATGTACATTTCTCCAACCCCATTGATCGCTTTATGCACTTATGCTAACCCTTCTATTCCTAAAATGACAGAAAACGAACTTCAACTTCTTAAGTCAAATATTGGCAATGCTATGTTCCTACCTTCAAAAATTTTCGGAGATGAGACAACTAAACTTGTTACCTTTGGAATTAACGAAATCAACATTGGAACAAATTCGCCTAACTCAATTCAACTTTATGACGATGGGACTCATGGTGATTCAGTAGCAGGTGACAATATTTTCACTAGAGCATGTCTAGACAGAAATGATCTTGAATTAGATTACGATTTAATCAATGGGCAATCTGGAAGATTTACACTAAATAACGCAATGCTAAATGTTGTTCATCCCTCTTTAAGAAACAATATTCCCTATGAACAATTTACTCAAAACCTTTTCTCCACACAAAATGTAATGTTTTATGCTTTAAGCGAAAAACATCTTAAAGCTCAACACGGGTCCCAAAATGACTTTTTAAATCCTAGAAGCTGTTTAGTATGTATAGAAATTTTAAAAACATTTGGAGATATTATTGATCACCTAATTCTTGTCCCCGATAATCCTATTAATACTACTAATTCTGAGTATTACCGAATCTCGGATAACGTTAAAGGAATCATGACTTACGGAGATGCTATTTGCGATCCAGTCAGATGGCAGGACCAAGGGAAAAATGAAAGCATCAATGAATATTACATTCAGACTAAATTTGGATGTCCCGCAAAATTTGTCGATGGCAAAAATTACAATAAACTCAAAGGAAATATTTGGTTCAGCTCAACTTCTTTCGATGATTTAAACGAAACATTTGCTCAATGGATAGGAATTGGACCCAAAAACATTAAATTCCCTGGAAATGATATCGCGTGGAACTCTTTCTCTGACTACAAAATAGACTCTTTTTCATCTGTTATGGGTCCATTAACTACTAATCTAGTTAACCCCAAAATTGGCAAAGATTCTACTCTTAAAATTAAAATTTCAGACACTCAAACATCTGAAGCAAAACTTCGATACAACCCTACTACTAAGACTTTTACTATGGTCCCAATCGATGAAGTTACAAAAGAGTATGACGACATTCTTTTATATATGATGGGCTTAAAATCTTATGATGATTCACAAAAAAGATATTTCTATCTAGACCCAAAAGAAATTAATTTAAAAGATTGTGAAAGTTCAGAAGAAAATGAACTGATTTGTAATAATTCATTGATCACTAAGGATGAATATGGTCGTATGATTGAGTTTGGGGTAAAGGAAATGGTTGAGCAATTTGGAGAAAGAGATCCGATTTACAACCCAAGTGCTATAAATTTAAATTCTCCCGTGATTGTATTAACTAAAAATCTACCTACTGAAGCAGAGATAGCTTATTATCACACGTTATTTAAGTGGTGGGGACAATCTTCACAATCTATCCCACAATTAGGACTATCTTACATAGAAGCAACTAAGGGATTAGGAGAAATCACAACTGGTATCCCCAGATAATCTACTCTGATTCCCACTCAACTTCAAAAACTGTATGGGTACCTGGTAGCCCTTTTAATTCAAATTCTATTTCTTCCCCAAACTTTAAGTCTCCTGCAGAATCAGTCATTCTCTTAGTGACAGAGGATATTAAAATTTGTTCAGCTGTTGCTTTAGCTGAAATTCGAGCAGCTTCATTTACTGCACGTCCAAAATAATCACCATTTTCTAAAATAGCCTCTCCAGTATTTAATCCAATTCTTACATTTATAGGTAAATCAGGTTGCCTTTCTCTTAATTGTTTGAGTTCTTTTTGTATTTGAATTGCGCACAAAACACCATTTCTACTACTAGTAAACGCTGCCATAAAACCGTCACCCATTTCTTTAACAATAAAACCTTCGTTTTGTCTAATTAAATCACTCAAAACTTCTTCATGAATTCTAGAAACTTCTCGGGATTTAATATCTCCCAAAGTTCTAACTAAGTCTGTAGAACCAAACATATCACTAAACAAAAAGGTGACTGTTCCACTTGGAGGAGGAGCAATATTTTTACCGTCAACTTCTTGGATTTGTTCTATGACTACTACTGTCGCTTTACCTTCTGCCAAATCAAACCTATCTCCATCAGTTAATTGAATTACTTCAGATGGATTTAAAAATTTACCATTAAAATTAGAACCGTTTGAACTATTCAAGTCTCTAGCAAAAGCCTGATCTTTTTCCAACCAAAATTCAATGTGGGTCCCAGACACATAAGGATCATCTATCACAACATTGCATGACGGAGATCTCCCAACAGTCATCCTGTTGGTTGTTAAAATTTGCCTGTCACCTTTGGATTTTGCTGATGAAACTTCTATAAAAAATGCCATATTAACCCTCAAAACTAATCATAAAAATTTTAGCATATTATAATTTCAAAATCTGAAGCTATATTTCTAACAGATAAAAAATACTGTGCAACAACATTTTAATTTAACATTGAAAAAGATATCAAAAAAATATTATTTAGAACAAATCTAATTATTGATCATTTTTTCGTAAAGATTCGAATGCAACCCTATTAAATCTTGATGTATTTTGTGGTTTTTTAGATTGGGATAATATTTGTCTTCTATTTCCGTTTCAATCTGATCAAAATCTCTTATTTTCCCTAATGCCTTTAATATCAAAATTGATACCCCTCTTCCTGTATCTTGATTATCTTTCGAAATATTTATCTGGTGCCCTAAAACATCAGATGTCGTTTGAATCCACCAAGGTAAGTTTTTTATGGCTCCTCCACTGGCTATCACTTGTGTTTCAACATCTACAAAACTTTCTAACATTTTATAAACCAAAAATAATCTATAACTCACGGACTCTAACATTGACTGCAAAATTTCTATAGAAGTATTGGAATATTTCAATCCAGTAATTGTAGCTTTAGAATTATTTGACCAGCCTAATGCTCTTTCTCCTAATAAAAAAGGTAATGATAAAACTCCATGTCCACCTGGTTGTAATTTTATTAATTCATTATTTAATTGATTTATTTCAGGAACTTTCAAGTTACTATTTGCCCAATTAATCAGATTCCCTCCTTCTGAAAAAGAACCTCCCAAAAGAGAATATTTACTATGTAATTGATAGCACCACAAACCTTGTGGGATTTTATCTATTTTTGAATCTGAAAGAATTCTTATTGCAGCAGTACTTCCTATCGTTATAGCAATTTTATTTCTATTATTACAACCACTTCCAACAGTTGCTGCTAAACCATCTCCAACTGATAAAAAGAATGGAGTGTCTGATAATTTCTTCCATCTTTTTAAGTATTTTTTATTTAAACCCATTTCATATTTGTCATAAGGATTTAAATTAGGTAGATTTTCTTCAGATATGCCTAAATATTTAATAAATTCTGCGTGCCATTCTAATTTGTTTCTATCAAATAATCCGCTCCAAGAAGAAATAGAATAACTTGCATTAAAACTTGGATTTTCAAACCATTTTGAATAAATATAAGTAGAAACATCTATAAATTTGTCGATTTCTTGATAATCGTTGAGGTTATCTTTCATCCACATTATTTTTGAAGGAACATACGAAGTATGTTGAGCTGTTCCAGTTTGTTGATGAAGTATTTTTTCGTCAAAATCGTTTTTTATTTGATCAACTTGTTGATTGGATCTAGTATCTGCATAAGTAAAAATTGGGGTAATTGGGTCTCCATATTTATCAACCCCTAATAAAGTGCTTGCCATAGAATCAAAACCAACTCCGATAACTTTTTCAATATATCCTTCAGATTTTTCAAGGACGTCATCTATGGATTTCTCAACTATAGAACATAACAGTTCTGCATCTTGCTCAGAAGTGCCATCATTCTTACTTATAATCGTATGTGGAATAGTTACGGAAAATTGGGGCAAAATATTTCCGCTCAAATCAAAAAATGAAGTTTTTACAGATGAAGTTCCTATATCTACTATAAGTAATGACTCATTTATTTTTGTTTGTTCCAAAATTTTATACTTCTTTACTGTTCATATGATCAAGATTACAAAAAATCATAGATACAAATCTACACAAACTTAAATTAATTAGTTAAAGCGGTAAAGTCTTGTAAAATGATTTGTCTTGATTTAGATAGAATTTTATCAGATTCTATCTACCAAAATCTGATTCATAGACTTGAGGTGCGCCAGAAAAATTAGTAACCCCAGGATCTCCTACCCAATAATTCAAAATTAAATTTGAGTTAGAAATAGCAGCAAACTCTAACAAACCATACTGATTAGTTCCGGGATTAAACATCAACATCAATTCTGATGAATTGGAACTTTCTTGTGTACAAATTCCAATAGTATAGGTACTCGAAAATTCATGATTATTTGCGTCTACCAATAAATCTACATTATCAAAATTTTTATAACCAGAGTTACCAGAAAAACATCCTGAAGAATTAATACCTGCTACTAAATTAGCATTTGGATAAAAGTATGCATTCTGAGCATTCGCACTAGTTATACTCCAAAAAAATGGTGCTAAACCTTCAATAAAAATATCGTTAGAATCATATACAGAGACAGTTCCTGTCTTTCCTGACCAATCGCCAATAGAAGTAAATCCTCCGCCTCGGTTATTAAAATTGGATGATTGATTAAAACCTGAATTTTGAGACATTATTTCTATAGATAAATAGTCCGAAGGTTCGCTATTACCACCATTTTCATAATAAGCAATAGCATATAGTTGATATTTACCAGGTTCTAAATAAATATCATCGATATTCCAATAATTCCCATCGAATTGGGATATAAATGTACCACCTATAAAAGTGCCATCTGAAGTATATAAATCAATGTATGCACCACCACTATTATTTCCAAGATCTAACTTCCCTTCAAATGAGACATTAGGAGAATAAGAAGTCGACGTAAATTCTCCTTCAGATATCATGCCACCAATGACAGGGGCATTACGAATTTCTTCTGTAACTTCAATAAATAAAGTTTCAGAGGGTTCACTATAAATTTGATTATTAGAATATTGATCCATCATCACAGATTCTGCCCAAATCTCATAACTACCAACTTCCAATTCACCATTTGGATATATAGTCCAACTACCCTGATAGTCAGCATATCCTTTTCCTAATTGTCTGCCATTACCCCACAAAATTACCTCAGAATTTGAATCTGCAAATCCTCTGAAAAACGGATCCTGAAACCTAGTTATTGTTTTAGCATTAACTTCTCGTCCAGAATCATTATCAAAATAATACATAGTCAAATCACGTGGAGCATTAATGTTTTCAGAAGTAATTTCAATATATAAATAATCTGAATCATCACTAACTCTTTGCGGATCACCAGGATCATATGAATATGCCCATATTGCATATTCACCTATAGGCATTTCACTTTTTGAACATATATTCCATTCGCCATAATCAGACCAACCTTGGCCTATTTCACCAAATTCAGATTGTAATACAACTTCTGTAAATTGATCTGCTTGTCCTCTAAAACAAGGAAATCGTTCTGAAGTGCTAGTACCAGTAATTTGTGTCCTAGCATCATTATCCCAAAAGACCATACTTAACCCACTAGGCGGTTGAAGTGTTTCAACAAATATCTCAATATATAGATAATCTGAATCATCACTAATTCTTTGACGATCATCAGGATCATATGAGTACGCCCATACTGCATACTCTCCTATAGGCATTTCACTTTGTGGACATATATTCCATTGGCCATAATCAGACCAACCTCTACCTATTTCCCCAAATTCAGATTGTAATACAACTTCTGTAAATTGATCTGCTTGTCCTCTAAAACAAGGGAATCTTTCTGAAGTATTAGTGCCAGTAAGTTCTCTTTGAGAGTCATTATCCCAATAAACCATGCTTAATTTACTAGGAGCACTTGGTGGGGGTGATGGAATAATCTCAAAATTATAGTCTTCTGAAGGAATGCTTAAAAAGCCATCATCGGGATCATATGAAATAGCATATATTGAATATTTTCCTATAGATAAGAAATCAAAATTTTGAGAATACCAATTTCCATTAAAATCCGAGAATGATTCACCAATCAATCTTCCATTAGAAGAATCAAAAATTTCAATTCTATGGAATGGCTCAGAGGTACCTGAAATGCTTATCCAACCATCAGTAAATGTAGAATCGTAAGAAGAACCCCATGTTCCATTTTCAGTTGAACCTTCAATTGAATTTATTTCAGGTTGTTGTATAGATTGACCTTTAATTATTATTGGAAGACCTGGAGAGATTTGACTCATATTTCCAGCGATATCAGTCGCAAAATACTGAATCAAATAATCGCCCGGTTGCAATGAAAAGATTTCTAAGTCCCAGCTACTACCTTCGACTTCAGTCTCTCCTATAAAGTACCCATCACTGGTTACTACTTCTATAAGAGCTTCTTCAGTAAAAGTGCCACCAATAATCGTAGGGGAATCCGAATCACCTTCTTCAAAAAGAATTGGTTGCCTTAAGCCTGAAGGAGCCTGAGTATCAATATTTACTGTAGATGAAGGTGAAGGGTCTCCTTCATTTCCTGCTTCATCTGTAAGAATCACATAAACATCATGTTTACCATCATTAATATAAGAGGATTGAAGTGTCCAAACTCCATTACTTCTTACTGTACTAGAGCCTAGTTCATTCCCTCTAGTGTCAAATAAAGTTACATTAACATCAGGCTTTGCATTACCCGTAAATGAAGGAGTTGATTCATTTGTAATGCCATCATACGAGTATCTTCCCGAATCACTTGATGCAACCAATTGAGGTGCAGAAGATTGACCAACTCCTTGAACTAAAACTTCTACTAAAAGCTCACTAGAACTTGAACTTTCATTTCCAGCCCTATCTGTTGCAACAGCATAAACTTCTTGTTTTCCAAACATTCCTTCTGTAGTAATAGACCAAATACCCCTAGAATTAGAATATCCAGTACCTATAACTGCCGATCCTACAAAAAGTTCAATCAATGTAGTCGGATCAGAAGTTCCTTTAAATGTTGGACTTGTATCTGTTGTCACATTATCTGAATCAGATTGGCCTGTATCACTTTCATCGCTCAAATCGGGCTTTGAGGGAGTTGATATTTCTGTATCAATAGTAATTTTTAATGGAATTTCGCTTTCAGTTACATTACCTACAGCATCAGTAGATCTAGCTGTAATTTCATGAGACCCTTCATCAAGAGGCTCAGATTTTATTGACCATTTACCAGATTCTGAGACAGTAGTCTCACCTATAACTTGTCCACGAGTATTTAATAGCTCAATTTTAATTCCAGGAGAAGATTTGCCTTCAAAAACTGGAGAAGGATTTTTAGTAATGTTATCCGAATTTGATTCACCGGAATCATCTCTAGACATCAAATCAACATCTGAAGGGGCACTAGCAGTAGATTCAATTTTAACAAAAACGGGCTCAGAAAGATCACTTTGATTACCAGCCACATCTTGTGATCGTGCAATAATCACATACTCTCCATCTGATAAGGTTTCAGAAATAATAGACCATAGACCTGTATTTCCAGCTGTAGTTGAGCCCAAAACGAGACCATCGCCATCTACAAGTTCTATGTATGCCAGAGGGTCAGCTATACCAGTAAATTCTGGATTCAAGCTTGATGTAAGGTCATCAGTACTTGAAGCGCCCGTATCAGTTTCTCTAGTCATGTCAGGTTTTGAAGGAGAAGTAATAGATCTATCTACTGTCACCATTAAAACAGGAGAAGGTTCGCTAAAAACATCATTATCATTCAATATTTTTGTATAAATTTGATGTTCCCCTTCAGATATATCAGAATTAGAAATGGTACATATACCAGTTTCTTGATAAGAATTCGATCCTGGGAGACATTCTCCAAGAAATATATCGTTACCTCTGTAAAAAATTACTTCATCAGATTCTGGATTTATATTTGGATGTTCAACCGAAAGATAAATTGTATTTGCGTTAGTAATGTTATCTGTGTCAGATTGCCCAGTATCGGAAGAAGTAGGATCATCAAAATTCACTATGTTCGGATTAAGATACGGAATTCCTGAAGCTATAGGCATAGTGGCGTCAAATTGGGTGATATTAAACACATAATCACCTACACCACCGCCACTATATAATCTAATTGTGTAAGTACCTGTTTGACGAATAGTCCATTCTGAAATCCTTGCGTTGTAATTGCCCCCAGAATCATCATCTGAGACTTCGATTTTCCCTTTTGGATCCAATAGCTCTATATACGCATCTACATCTCCAGTACTAGCACCTATCATTGAAAAATTGAATATCTGACCTTCAACACCTTCAAATGGAATTTCATGAACTTCATTAGAATCTTCAAACACAGAAATCAATTCTTCGTCAATACTCATAGGGTCTTTAGAAATTATTACTTCTCCCTGTTTTGGTTCTGAAGATGAAACAACAGGGTCGGAAGGAGTTGGTAATGGTTCTGGAATAATCGCGGGTGCAGGTTGTTGTGGTAACGTTGGTTCCGGTATAGATGCTTGAGGTGGTACCGAAGAAGAATCAGCTCCAGTAGCTAAACCTACAGTATCGCCTTGATTCAAAAAGAAAAACCCTCCGCCACCTGCTACTAATAAAACTACTATTCCAACTACTGCCAAAACAGGCATAGGAACAGGAGAGTTAGATTTTGCAGAAGATTTAGCTGGAGTGGCTGGAGTTTTTGCCATTACTTGAGTTCCTAACCCCTTAGGCATTACTCTAGTTCTTGCTACGGTAGCAGGACCTTCAGATAAAATTTTTTCTACTTTTTCTAACTCAGTAATTAATTCTTCTGCTGATTGAAATCTATTCTCATTATCTTTTGCCAACGATTTCAATAATGTTTCTTCTAATTCAGGAGGGAATTCATCTAAATAATCATTTAATGGAGGGGGTTCATTATTCATATGCCCGTTTAAAATATCAAAATCACTTTTACCATTGAATGGGGGTTCAGCCGTAAGCATTTGATATAAAACACAGCCCAAAGAATATATATCTGTCCTTGAATCTACTCCTTCACCCTGAATTTGCTCGGGGGACATATATAAAGGGGTACCGACTGTGGCATTAGCATTAGTCACTTTTGATAAAACTTCTGCTGAAGCTATTCCGAAATCAATTAACTTTACATCACCACTGTCAGTAATAAGCACATTAGCCGGTTTAATATCTCTATGGGTTATTCCAGAAGAGTGAGAAACAGCAAGTGCTGCAGCAACCTGTTTTGTCACTGCGACAGCTCTTTGAATAGGAAGTTTTCCACCTCTTTCTAAAATTCTTTCCAAGTTTTCTGTAACGAATTCTGTGACAATATAATGTTGACCATTCTCTTCTCCATGATCAAACACTTGGATAATATTAGGATGCTGAATGGTAGCAAGTATTGAAGCTTCTCTTTGAAATCTCTCTAGAAATTCTCCATCGCTGATTGAAGCAGACAAAACTTTAACAGCCACAATTTGACCAGAAGCAGGATCTTGGGCTCTGTAAACAGCTCCCTGACCACCTTCACCTATAAGGTCTAGTATCTGATAACCACCAATCTCATTTAATTGCATAACATTTTTCTATTTTTATTGTGCCAATTGATTTATCAAAGTTTATAGAACATTTTATTACACTCATTGAATAACGAACAGACAAATTACTACAGAGTGGTGACACCTACTCAATTCAAGTGTAACTACTTGAATTTTTTTTAGATTTTAACAAAAATAGACTATATAAAATCAAATTAGGATTTAAACCAATGGATAATAGTTCTGATTTAATAAAAATTATCATCGCAGATGATCATGCAATTTTTAGAGCAGGAATTATCAAAGTGCTGAATCTAGATTCTCAATTCCAAATTATAGGTGAAGCCACAAACGGTTTAGACGCTATTTCATTAATCAATAATTTGTCACCAGATGTAGCACTCCTAGACATCAAAATGCCTGGAAAAACAGGAATTGAAATTGTTAGAGAATTAAACACAATCAACTCGTCTACAAAATGTTTGGTTTTGACAAACTACGATGACCCAGAATATATCCTAGATGCTATAGGTGAAGGTGCAAATGGCTATGTATTAAAAACTATTGAACCATCAAATCTAATAGATAGCGTTAAGGCTGTATCTGAAGGTGAAATAGTTTTAGATCCCGCAATAGCAACCTTA
Organism: SAR202 cluster bacterium AG-426-M11; assembly: GCA_003213095.1. Classification (GTDB taxonomy): domain Bacteria; phylum Chloroflexota; class Dehalococcoidia; order Lucifugimonadales; family UBA826; genus AG-426-M11. The sequence continues at coordinate 40,745 of QCNV01000004.1, forward strand.
GTAGCAAAACTATGGCGCCAAAGACAGTCTCCCAATAATGATATTGTAGGAATAAAATCTCTTACAGACCGAGAAAAAGAAACTTTAGAGTTAGCATGTGGGGGATTACGAAACAAAGATATTTCCAGTGAAATGGGTATTAGCGTAAGAACTGTAGAAGGTCATTTCAATAGAATTTTTTCTAAATTAGGCGTTTCTTCAAGAACTGAAGCTGTGTTACAAGCAGTTTCAGAAAATGTTTAATTTATAACTTGAAAATTTTAGAGAAAAAACCACTTTTATTTTTACCCGTAGTAACACATCCAACCAAAACAGTAATATTATCTGTTCCGCCATTCTGATTTGCTAACTGAATTAATAGATTTGGAGTTTCAGCAAGTTCTTTTTTAATCAGAGTATCTTGAATCACATGATCTGATACCAACCCAGACAAACCATCAGAACAAACTAATACTACATCACCTTCATATATATCCATTGAAGTTACATCAACCTCTACTTCAGAGTTCAATCCAATTGCTCTTGTGATTACATTATTTCTAGGATGGTTGATAGCATCTTCAGGCTTAATAATGCCCAATGCAACCTGCTCTGCAACCCAGCTATGATCTTGAGTAATTTGAATAATTTTTTCAGATCTCAAAAGATATGCTCTACTATCTCCTACATGAGCATAAAACAATCTATTGTCATAAAACAGAACTGAAGTAAATGTTGTACCCATACCTAAAGTTTCAGATTCTTTAGACTTTTCATAGACTTTAAAATTTGCGTGCTTTAAAGAATTTATAAGATGTTCTTCAATACGATTAGATTTTAATATTTTAAAATTTTCAACAAAATATCTTACAGACAATTCACTTGCTACTTCTCCAGCTTCATGGCCTCCCATTCCATCTGCAACAACTAACAAAGTGTAATCTTTTTGTTTGTCAGCATGATGAATAAAATAATAATCCTCATTGTGATCTCTTACGAGACCTACATCTGTAGCACCATGTGATTCAACAACGAATTGCGTTTTTTTCATTCCTGTTTCCCAATTAAAGTATTTATACAATAATTAATTAATCTTATTACGTTCTACATTGTTATAATAGTGGAAAAATTGAAGAAATAAATTTACATATGTTTTCAAATTTATCTTACATAATAGATGTTATAGTTTTCTCTCTCTCTTTATTAATCATTATGGGAGCAGTGAGTTCTTTAGTTCTATTAGTATGGAAATTATCTAAAGACAAAGAGAAACAATCTTCATTGCAAATCATAGAAGAGATCAAAAATTCGCCTAACCTTCAGCCACAAACAACAAATCTAACTGTTTCAAACTCTGAAATTCAACAAAGAGAAATGACTTTGGAAGTAGCAAAAAATCTTCTTGAAAGAGAAGGGTTCAAAATTTCCACACAAAGTGAAAAACAAACAAATTCCAGATCAACTGTTCCAACTGTATCCAACTCAAACTTTTCACAGAATCTTCCTACAAATCATCCTGCATTTATGTTGTTAAAAACTGGGAATGTCCACATGAAACATGGAGATTTCCCAGCTGCTATAAAAGATTTTAGCGATGCATTAATACTAAATCCGTCTTATGCTGGTGCGTACAATGCAAGAGGTATGGCTAACCGCAAAATGAAAGATTTTCAGTCAGCACTTCAAGACTACAATTCAGCCTTAAAATTACACAATAATCTAGCTGCAGCTTATAACAATCGTGGAGTAATATTCATGGAAATCAGACAATTTGAAGCTGCTTTAAAAGACTTCGATAAAGCTTTAGATTTAGAACCTCAAAATTCATACGGTTATTCTAATAGAGCTGTAGCGTACAATTACATGCGAGATTTCAATAAAAGTATTAGTGAAAGTACTAGAGCGGTAGAGATCAATCCCCATTTGCCAGAGGCATATGTAGTCAGGGGAATCGCAAAAATCCAGATTGGAGCCAATCAGGCTGCAACATTAGATTTTGACGTTGCTGAATCATTGGGCTACAAAAGAGTTGATATAGAAGATCGTCTTAATGCGATTAAACAATCCATTTAAAATTAGCAAGAAATCTACCTTACTGATATCAATTATATTTTCTGCAATTGTATCTATAGATTTCAACACATCGATTTATGAAAACATATATTTATTTCTAAATTTATCAATAATTTTTTGGGGATTAATAGTACTAGGAATTTCAGATTATTCCTCTAATAAAATTTCAAACAAAATCATCTTAATGTTAATTTCTATTAGCCTGATATTTAGCGCTATTGATTTACAAAATAATTCATTTACATTAGACAACCAATCTCTTCTAATACATATAAGCGGCGGAATACTAGGATTTACTGTTTTTTTGGTGGTTTATCTTCTCCCAAAACAAATATTAGGAGGTGGAGATGTAAAACTGGCAGGGTTAATTGGAATAATTACAGGATTCCCAATGGTCACCATAGTCCTATTGTTAGGATTATTTAGTTGTGTGATTATAGAACGAATCAAAAACACATCTTCATCTATTCCTTTAGGATTCTACCTAGTAATAATCACTATAATCTATTTAGGAATATTTAATATTTTCTTTCAATAATTTCTTGTGTCAATTTATCGGAATTCCTAGTAATTGGAATATTCCCTACGACAGAAGTACCAGAACCTAATTTAGAAACTACATCGACATTGCCTCCAACTCTTTCAGCTCGTAATTTCAAATTCAAAAGTCCGAAGTGTCCTGCTTGAGGAACATTTGAAATATTATCTTCTTCAAATCCAATTCCATCATCTTGAATTTCAAAATCAATACTCTTTTCATTCCAAATAATAGATATAACCACCATTTCAGCTTTTGCATGTTTAAGTGAATTTAACAAAGCTTGACGAACAATATGAAAAATATCTTTTGATACGGGTCCAGGTAATTTATCTTGATCTAAATTTGACCTATAAATAATTTTAGTATCACCTTTTGTAGGATTTAAATCAATATTTTGAAGTAAAGCTACTATAGCACTATCTAATCCAGTCAAAGCTAAATCATCATGACCTTTTTCTTTTACTAATTGTCTCAAATTTTGATCTGCATTTTTCACCATACTTACAATTTCATCAACTTGATCTAATAAAGCTGAATCAGAAGATAATGTGTATTTCATTAAACCTAAATTCATCAGAATAGCACTAAGTTCACTCATAGTTTGATCATGTAAATCTGCAGCTAATTCTTTACGCATATCTTCTCGGCCTTGCTCAATCGCATCAAACTGCTCTATTCTTCTGAGCCTGTAGGCTAAAATTTGAGCTATTCTCTTTAAAAAGTTCTGCGAAATTTCAGGGTGATCAACAGATAATTTATCAAAAGAGTCTCTTGAAATCCTAAATAGGGAGCATTCAGTTCTCGCAATCACTCTCGCAGTACGGGGGTTGGAGTCTAAAAATGCTATTTCACCAATAATAGACCCCGGTTTAATCCAAGCAACTGTAATCCATAAATCATTGACCTTTATTTCAACTAATGCCTCGCCTTTAACAAGTAAATCTAAGTTAGTAGAAATCTCTCCATAATCAACGATAATTTGATCTGATGAAACTATAACTTCGTTTCCATAATCATTGAGAGATTCAATCAAATTTCCCATTTCATCAACTGAAAATATAGGCTCATCCAGTGAATTTTGCATTTCCACTCATTTTCACCTATTGGGCTGAGGATTGATTATATAAATTGACGCAATGATCCAAAAATGCGACACCAACGCTAGGCTGCAAATTTTCAGAAATTTGGATACCCAATGATTCTGCAATTACCTGCAATTCTTTTTCCAATTGATTTAAAGTTATGTCTAATTCATTAGAAATTTCATTTAAATCCATACCATTACAATTTAAAGCTATGATTTCCAATTGTTGATCAGTGAAATTACTATTCGATGAATCTGAATGCCGATTATAATATCCAATTAATTTTTCAACTAAAACTTTATCTAAAACAAAATATCTTTGCTGAACCAAATTCACAGTCCTAATCAACTCTCCAATATCATCTAGTGAGCTTTTTAAAACATACGCTTTTGCAATAGGATCATCGCCAATCAAATCTTGAATATATGTCCAATCATCATAAGCAGAGACTATTACTATTCCAATTTCTGGAGATTGGCTTCTTATCAATTTACTTGCAGAAATCCCATCTAGTTTAGGCATTCGGACATCTAAAACAGCAACATCTATTTTATGTTCAGAAATTGCTTCCACAGCTTGTAACCCATCTTCTACAACTGAAGATACATCAAAATTGATAGATAGAACTCTTTTATATAAAGATCTTATGGGTTCCGAATCATCGGCTATTAAAATTTTTGACATAAACCTTACTTTTTAGAAAGTAATTCATATACTTCTAATAATTCTTGTTTGAGCTGTTCGATAGTGACTGTACCATGTTTATCTAATAGCTGTCCCACTTGAGGACGTACTTCAATTTTATCGGCAAACAGATCATCCATCTCACTTGAATCCTCATCAATAATTTCTGATACTTGAATTTCTTCAAATTCTTCATCAGAGTCTTCTTCTGAATCTGATTCTTCATCAGATGAGACTGATACTGTTTTAAGATTTTTAGGTTTTTCAAAATTTGGAGTAACTGATGTCGCAGTAGATTCGGGACTAAGATCTTCAGCATCGATAATATTAATATCAGAATCTGAGTCTATACCTGCAGATTCAGATTGATCAGCTTCATCAACTTTCAATACAGGTTCGAATACATCTTCATAAATTTCAGGATCTAATTCACTCAAATCCCAAAGAGCTTCGGTATTGTTTGATGGATCTGTATCGTCAAACTTTTCTTCAATTATTTCAGAATCCAATCCATCTAAATCTGGTGTATCTTCTTTTTTGCCTCCAGTAATACCACTATCTATCTTCTTCATTACGTCGCCAAATTTATCGTAAATAGTTCTTCTTACATCCATTTATTTTTTCTCCTACTAAACTGACAACAATGCTTTTGTGATTGGAGGAACAATTAATAATACTATTCCAGAACAAAGGGAAGTGGAAGATAAATACGAAATTATTCTTAAATTATTTCCACCTTCTGAAAATTTTGGTGCCAACGAATTCGCTATGGTAAGTATAGCGACTGCAAAAATAATTGTATATTGTAACGAACCCATATTAGTCATCTGAAATACATCTAACCCTGATGACAGATCTTGTGTCTGAGGTATATTTAAACCCGGAGGAGCAGTTAAACCAGTTGGAGCCTCAAATTCTGCAGTCACCATAGTACTTTCACCCGAGACAACTTCATTTAATTTAGAATTGAAATTGATAATAATTTCTAAAACAAAAACTAATATAAATGCCATTACCAAATTCATAGTAAGAGTAAGAAATGAAAAAGTAGATGATGTTAATTTCCGTTTAGCTCTTAGTTCTGTAATATTTTGAGCATAATCAGAGCAAATTTCTCCAATTTGAGCTGGATCACAACCTACTTCTACTCCATCAACAAACATACCTGTTGTTCTTGCAGCTAGTTCACTGCCAGTTTCTCGATTAAAAGTTTCCCATGATTCAGTAGAAGGTAAACCCGATTCTAATCTAGTTCTCAATCTTTCTAGAGGTAATCTCAAATGTTGATATGAAGCTGAATCTATTCTTCTCAAAGACTCAGTTAAAGTAACTCCTGCAGAACCTGCAATACTTCCAATTGCTCTTAAAAACATTGGTAATTCTTCATCGATTTTATTGACTCGACTAGCATCTCGAGAAGCTAAATATCCTGAAGGAAGTAAAGCAATCCCTAACAATATAAAAACTGCAGATGAGGATCTAACAGGGCTAATATCGTTAGAAGTAAGTACAAAAAATAACAACATGCCTACTGCAAAAGCTGCAGGACCTAAAATCAATGCTAAAAATCTAGAAATTTTTCTATCTCTTGTAGCTCCAGAAACTGGGTCATAAGTAAATCTTTCATAAGGTGCTACTTTATAAATAAGATATACTCCGACTGAAGTAACTCCAGTCAATGTAAATAACATCAAATATATAAAAGATTCACTGGTAGAACCCAATAAACTTGAAACCTGAGAAACAACCATAATCAGAGTAACAGCTACTAACACAGCAGCATATGCATCTGTCCATTTCCTTAAATTTTCAACATTTCTTTCATAATCATTCCTATAATGTTCACCTTCTGATCTGGTTTCAGATAACACAAAATCAGACTCAGAACTGCCAGAGGAAATGGATGCCGAAAATCTCAGCAACAAACTTTTAATTCTTGGAGCTTTTGCTTTTTGTGCTACAGCTTGGAATGCTCGCGTATACTCAACACCCATAGACCTAGCCATTAAATTGATATATTCAAAGAAAACTGCTGTAACAAATTTTTGCCTTCCACAATATTCCAATAATCTATCTCTACCTACACCACCTCTTGCTAATATAGACATGTAAGTTAATTGTGAAAAAAGATCAAATCCAATTACTTGGTTATCAGAAGAGACCTTCTCTATTTGCCTGGGCGAGGATGTTGTGGAGTTCATAAAAGTTTGTATTATCCCGTTCTGCTAATCTTCTTAAAATCTCTGCTCTACGATCTAATTCCTCATAAATTTTTCTATATTCCAAAGGTGGAAGACCTCTTCTAGAAGCCACTACCTGTTCTAATAAATAAGTATTCATATAACCAGGGAATTCATGTTCATCAGTAGCTGGATTCCATTTAAATACTTCAATAAATCCAAAAGAATTAGATTCTGGATCATATTCTACTATTTCATTAATACTTAAACATCTTCTTGCAGGAGTCCCGTCAGGTAACCTTACAGCACTCATAATGATTACCATATTGAGGTTATCAACGTAAGTTTTTGGAACATTAATTGGATTACCAGTTAATCTTTGAATCAATTTTTCCACAGATGAAGCGTGGAATGTAGCCATACAGGCATGACCTGTTTGCATAGCCTGAAAAGCAATAGCGCCCTCTGCGCCTCGAATTTCTCCAATAACTATTTCTTCAGGTCTTTGTCTCAAAGCAGCCACAAGTAAATCAAACATTGTAACTGAACCACTATTATCCCCACCTCCACGTACAACTTCTCTAATCCAATTTTGGTGAGGAACTTGCAATTCAGGAGTATCTTCAATACTTACTATTTTTGCATTAGGAGGAATAAACGTACTAATAGCATTTAAGATAGTAGTTTTGCCTGATGCTGTCTCTCCCGAAACGAAAGTGTTCATTCCTTCTGATAGCATTAATGAAATATAAGCTGCCATCTCAAATGTCATAGACTTAAAATTAATTAAATCTAATATGCTAAATGGAGTTGCACTGAATTTCCTGATAGTGTAATTACTACCCCTCTTAGAAACATCCCCACCATAAACAATATTTATTCTAGAACCATCAGGAAGAGTTGCGTCAACAATTGGATCTCGTAGTGTTACAGGTCTTCCTATTTTTTCAGATAATTGAATGACATATTGATCCAATTTTTCAGTGTCAGTAAATTCCACACTAGCTTTTAATCCACCAAAAGTTTTGTGTTCAATGTACAAAGGACCAACACCACTACAACTAATATCTTCTATATAAGGATCTTCAACCAAAGGATCCATGATACCCATCCCAACTTTTTCTCTCTTCATCAAGTAGCGTAGACCTTGAAATTGATCATCAGAAATATCTAATACATTTTGAATTTTTTTTGAATTATTCTTTGATCTACCACAAATTTCATCTACTGCAGTCATAATCACATCTAATCGAGCATCTTTATCAGGTGCTTCACGTAATTCATCGATATAATCCATTAATTGAACATCAACTTCTTTAACTATATCCTCAACTCCAGGAACCAATGAAGGCTCTACAGCCAAGTAGTAATCTCTAGTATCATCTGGGTCATGAATCACATGAATAAATACTCCTCCACCTACTGGATAAAGTAAATTTCTTTTATCTTGTGAATCAGCTGATTTATTAACAAAACTTTTAAACTCTGGAATACCAATTTCATCAATTGGTAATTCGGAAACATATGCTCCTAAATGCCTATATTGTTCAGCCTGCTCTTTAAATTCTTTAGGTAATTTTTGAATAATTTTTTCGTCCAATTCAAAATTAGGTGAAATCCCATTTGAAACGTTGTCTAAATAACCTCTAATACCTTCACGAGCAACCTGATTGGAGCCTGAAAAAGGCAAAGTGCCATTTTTAGATTTTTGTGAACCCATTTGAACAACAACTTTAAAGCTGTCTAACCCAAATTTCATATTAAGCCTTAGCCCTAGAAACCGGAACAATTCGTATTCCCATAGCGGGTTCAACTTCAAATCCCATAATATTTCCAGTTTTATTATCTGCGCCTCGAATCTTAGCAACTTCCATAGTCTTTATAAGATTTGTCCCAGAAGAAGTCACTTGTAATCTCAAATAAGCATCACATATAGATCTAACTCTTAAAAGAAAATCTTCATCAAAAGCATTTTCATGAACTGTGCAAGCAATAACCTGACCTTTTTCACAAACATCTTTTAAACCATTAAAAAAATCTTGAATTTTTTCACCCCCTGCCCTAGACACAAATGTAGTCAAAGAATCAATCACGATCATTTTTGAAGAATGCTGTTGTTGTATATGATTAGATAATTGATCGAAAAATAAATCGGGATCCTCGTTTTCAGCAGAAGAAGTAATAGGAAAAACTTGCAAGTCATTCATGAGAAAATAATCAGTAACTTCTTGCCCCAAACTTTCCATCTGTCTTAAAAATGCATGAATATTTTGTTCAGTAGTATAAATTGTTGCTGATTTACCATCTCTTAAAGTACCCCAAATTAATTGCTGAGCAAAGGTACTTTTCCCTGATGCATCTTGACCTTCAATTAACATAACAGTTTTAAGTGGAATCCCTCCACCCAAACGCCTGTCAATTTCTACACTACCAGTACTGATTACTTCTGAAGATTGAGTTGTCATTTTATGATCCTGATAACTTTATTTAGTTAATTGTTACACAAAGAGTCAAAATTTTCTGTAGTTTTCAACCCATTTGGCCAAATCACGATCAATGTGCCGGGTTCTTTATTGTAATTATTTAACTTTGTTGAAATCTGAATAGTTTCATTATTATTCAAAATACTAGGTTCATATTGATCATTAGATTGCAGTATTCCATTTTCAGTAATAGTTGCAGGAAGCACAAAAGACCATTCATCATTCCCGGGGGTTGCATTCAATGATTTATTCAATTTCAAGAAAGTTTCTGGTTGATTTGCAGGACGTAATTGAATAAAAATATCGATTTTTTCAGAAAAATACATCGAACCTACCGGAAAAGAAGTTTGGCCAACATTTTTTAAACGAAATTTATCAACACATTGAAAATCAGATAAATTCACAGCTACACCATGAGTGATATCTACAGAATATTTTCCATGATAATCACCGTTTGATCCAAACGACCAAACTTTCAAATGGTGTTTGTTTGTATCTGTTGAATTCGTTAAAGAGGTAACGTCTAATGATCCAAATCTACTAAGTGAATCAATATATTTAGACCCGAAATTGGTAGCAGTAACATTTTCTCCAACACCGTAATAATCCAAAGATAACCTATTTGCTGTACTACGCCCCATTTCAGTCAAAAAATCCCTAACATAATTAATTTGGAAATTTAATCCTGCGGGAGCATCAAACCAATAACATTGATATGGATCAGTCCCAGTAACCTCCCCTTGTCTTGGTATACCAGTAAAAAGTGGTTTACAACCTAAAGCGTCAACTTCATTATAACTAGCTAATGTAGATACTTCTGAGGTTAATTCAAATGCTGAGTCTAATTTTTCTGCTCTATACTCAGCAGCAGTACGATTCGCTTCAGCTAATAAATTCATTCCAATCTGATTAGATCTAAACATAACTATAACTGAAGTTAGTAGAACAGAAATGATTAATAATGCAGAAATGCTTGAACCCATTTAGGTCACCAAGATCTATTGATCAAACTTAAATTGATAATTTGATTGAATTCCGTTAGATGTCGCAAAACGTAAAAAATAAATTTTAGGTTTAATCAATGCGCTAGCATTATTAAGTTTAATTGAAATTTCAACAGTCTCACCTTGAGTCCATGGACCTGTTTTAGTTGTACTCCAGTTATTGTCTGCAAGATTCCCAGTAGAATCATAGGATAAAACATAAAATTGAGTCTGATCATTAGATCCAATAAAAATATCGGATAAACTCAATTGAGTAATATTTGCTCCACCTATGTTTTTAACCCAAGCATTTACCGTTGTAGAATTCGTTGAGTGAACAGTTACAATTTCTACATCTGTAGAAATTCTTACTGATAAATCTTTTTGAGATTCAACAATTGATCTACTACTACTCCCAACAATAGGTGTAAGCGTAGTAGTAACTAATGCAGCAGCAGTAACTCCAGCAATAACCAATAAGGCAGTAACAATCACTTTATCCATGATTTACTCCTGATATTAAGCAGAGTCTATAGAAATACAAACTAACTTATGTAGTTCTGATACCACCTCAGAATAAGCAGATGGAGACATAGGGTCGTCTGAAGAATACATCTCATCTAACATAGACATATTCTTCAAAATAAATTTTGCCATTAATGGACTAATCATTCCTGAATTCTCATAGGCTTCTAAAATAGGAAATAATCTAGCAGCAGTCAGTCCTTTTTCTTTAGAGTTTCCCATCCATCCCAATAAGTCATTTAATGTGCCTTTATTGTTCTGATCAGCAGACATATCTAACCCCGAATCATTACCAAAGTATGGTTGAGGCTTTCCTGCTGGGGCAGGCATTGGAGAAGAATTAGATACAGGTGAGGCGGCAGCTGCTGCCTGAACGATTTGAGGTGCAGAAATCACATCAGATTTCCTTAACCAAATATCTCTCATATCTATCAAAATCTGTCTAATTTCAGATTTTAATAAATTAACTTCACCCTCTAGAGCTTCTACTCTTTGTTGTAATTGTGAATTCGAGGTAGTCATTTATCACCTATTATTCTAAGTTCATCACGCGCATTAACTCTGGAGGTGTCTTTCTAGACAAAATTAACGATCCACCTTGCTGTGGAATAATTTCAAGTCTAAAAATCATATTAGGACCTAATAAAGTTGCACCACCAGCTTGAGTATCATTCAATACCACTCTAATTTCAGCGACATCACCTTGTTGTAACAATTCTGGAGTATTGGCAGTAGTTTCCACAACTTTAGTAACAGTTACAGTGCTCAAAATACCGTCAGCTGCAGCTCTTCCATTTATCTCAGCATTAGAAGAATCTCTCTGATTATCATCGGAATAAATCAAAGCAATTTTATCTCTAGCAATAGATGTACCTGTAGATCCACTAGCTGTAGTAATCTGAAAAGTTAATGCTTCTACACGAGTACAAGCACCTTGAGCATTCTGCGCACATTCAGCAATCAGCCCGCCTTTAGGTGCAAAAGTAGAGCTAGCTTCAGCTATTCCAGCTTGTGCAGTAGTTTTTGCTTTCTCTGTACTAAACAAACCAGTTGTCATAACTGTAAAAGCGAATACAGCAGCAACAACGATAAATGCGATCAAAATAATCGCAGTTTCAAGACCAGTAATTCCTCTTTGATCTTTCCAAAGTCCATTCATTCTGTCAAACATATTTTTCATGTCTAATTATTCCTTATAAATAACTAAATCAATTTTTCAATCTACATTCTAACAGTACTACAAAGAAGATTGTAAGTATTGTTAAATTTATTCTACAAATTGAAGAATGTATGCAGGCCAATAATTCTCAACTATCGCTCCTATAATCACGATCACAAAAGCGATTATAGCTAGAACTAATACGGCATTTAAAACTTTATACAATCTAGGATTTTTAAAACCGTATATTGTTACCCCACGTGATAAAAATATACCAGCTAAAGAACCTACTATATAAGCTAATCCCTCTAAGATAATGTGAGGAATCAAGGCTACAAAAGCATAAATAATATACATTGTAGGGTCAGCAGCAGATTCCAGGCCAACTTTTGTTAGAAGGACTAAAGTAATACTCCATCTCCCCGCATTCCAACCTAAAGCTAGACTAGCTCCCAAACTTCTAAACATAAATGAAAACCAAAAAAACAATATCAAAATAGCGGTATTGTTAAAGAAAAATTGCCAACCATGGCCGGCAAATCTGTCTCCTGTTAAGACAAATTGCTCACTGGGATATGCAGCCCCAACAAAAGTAAATCTCTCAACAAGAATGTCTCTCTCAATAATTGAAGCCAATATAGCCCAAACAACTAGCATACTAACTAAAATCACTGTTCCAGAAACAATACTTTTCCTGTTTGCAGTCCATCCGCCCACCCCTTGATCCCAAATCCTCTCACGATTAATTCTTAAAATTTGATTTACTCTAGGCACTATTGCGGCGGTAGCAATCGCTAATGACGCTAAACCTGCTTCACTCATGGGGATAATAACGGTAGTAACAACAACACCAATAAAAACTGCTAACGCAGCCTCAATCCCTATTAATAGATTCCATCTAAAATCAGATTCAACCTTAATATGATCTAGTGTTGCTCCTATAACAGAACCTGGCTCTTCAGAAGACCTGATATTTGCAAACATGTTCATTAATGTCTACTCCCAGAAAAATTTCCAATATTATTTCCGACATAGTACATAATAAACATGTTTTTTTCACCCTATTTTTTCTTGAAAATCATTATGTTTTTTGTGTTTAAAATAATATCCCAATCCCAAATTTCTTCAATAAACTTCAATGTTTCTGGAGAATAAAAAGCTATATGAGTTGGATCTAATTTGTAATACCAATCCGAAAATTCAATATCTTCATAAAAAATAGATGTCATGATACCCAAAACCCCGTTTGGTTTAAGTAATTTATGCAATCTATCGAATTCAAATCTAATATTTTCAAAATGTTCTACTGTTTCAGAACAAACTACAAAATCATAATTCTCTTCTAATACAATTTCATCATTAGCAAAAAACTTATCAAACACATTGACTTTTATTCCCTCTTCTTGAAACATCAAAGATAAAGTGGGCTCTGGGCCAGACCCGAAATCTAATCCAACTGAATCAGATTTTATCAATGGATCTATTTGCATTTTAAGTCTGTTTAAAAATTTCCTGTAATTGGGATCGTATGGCAAATTTTCATGTTCTAAATAACGTTTTTTTTCATCTTCTTCATTTAAATGGAATTCAAGAGGCACAAAAACCAGATCACAAATTTCACATTTTAAATAATCCCGAAGAAGGTTTTTTCTATTACTCTCAAAAAACAAATCTAATTTTGCAGACAAACAAAGGGGACATTGATTCAAATTATTCTCCTGTAACAGGAAACACATAAAGATGACACCTAAATTTAACAAAAAATCAGCATTGATTAAATGGCAGATTCACACATAAAGTTATAAAATGATTTTGGTGAAAATTATCACAAATTTGCAAATTTGGAGTCAAATAAATTGGTTGCTTATGTCCCTGAGTATAAATCCATATTCATTAGCGATACTCATTTAGGTTCTAGGGGTGCTCAAGCACACCACCTAAATAATTTCCTACAAAAATACAACAGCGAAAATTTATTTTTAGTTGGCGATATTGTCGATGGCTGGAGATTAGAAAGAAAATTTTTTTGGCCCGAACAACACACTAAAGTTCTTGAACAAATAAATAAAAAGGCATTATCAGGAACACATGTACATTACCTTATAGGAAATCATGACGAATCAGTAAAAAACTTTTCTGATCGCGGGTTAAACATAGCAGAATTAGATACTCTTGCAGAAAATGTGAATTTTGAAACACAGATAGATTACATTGGAATCGATGGGAAAAAATACTTAGTTTGTCATGGAGACATGTTCGATACTCTAATGGACTCAAACACTGGTAGATGGGTAATGTTTTTAGGAACTACATCTTATGATCTTTTACTCTACATAAACACTGCAGTAAACATCATCACACGTAAACTAAATCTTCCATACATAAATATTACGGGGTTTGCCAAAAGAAGAGCAAAAGCTGCTTGTAATTTATTACTCAAATTTGAAGGTATATTGAGTAACCATGCAAGCGAAAAACAATATGATGGGGTAATATGTGGACACATCCATACACCCGAAATAAAAAATATTAGCGGTACCGTTTACATGAACAGTGGTGACTGGGTGGAAAACTGTAGCGCTTTAGTTGAACATCATGACGGGAGCTGGGAAATTATAAATTGGCGAGAATCACATAGTAAAACCAAAACTAGCACTCATAACTGAAGCTTGGCACCCACAAATTAATGGGGTTGTTACAACATTAACTAGCATTATTCCTCATGTTAAGGCTCATGGAATAGATGTAGAAGTTGTGGACCCTTCTATGTTCATGTCATTAAATCTACCTGGATATAATGAAATTGATCTTTCATTTCCAATCAATTCAATTGGGAAAAAATTATCTTCAATTGATCCTACCTATTTTCATATCGCAACAGAAGGACCTATGGGAATAGCTGCTAGACGATGGATTAAAAAAAATGGGTATGCATTCACAACAAGTTATCATACTAATCTTCCTGAATATTCAAAAATGTTATACAAAATCCCAGAATCTTGGATTTGGAAATACGTTAGATGGTTTCACTCACCTTCACATCAAGTATTGGTACCTACCCCAACTGTAATCAATACATTAGATTCTAAGGGATTCCAAAACCTTAAACTTTGGTCTAGAGGCATTGATCCTTCACTATTTCCACAACCAAATGCAGACTTAATTTCTAAAAACAACCTAGAGGCTAAAGCTCTACTATATGTAGGAAGAGTAAGTAAAGAAAAAAATATTGAGACTTTATGTCAACTATCAAAAAACTCTGATTTTGAAGTTTGGATAGTAGGGGACGGCCCTTATAAGTCAACTCTAGAAAAAAAATATTCTTCTTCGGGAGTTAGATTTTTTGGAGCTATCAAACATGACAAATTAGCTCCTTACTTTCAATCAGCTGATGTCTTCGTATTCCCTAGTAAAACAGATACTTTTGGGATAGTAATGATAGAAAGTATGGCTTGTGGAACTCCAGTTGCTGCATATCCTGTTCAAGGTCCAATTGATGTGGTCAAACATAGAGTTTCAGGTTTTTTGGATGAAGATCTAGAAATCGCAGTACTAGAGGCACTAAAACTTTCAACAGAATCTGTTGAAAGTTACGGGCGAAATTTTACTTGGGAAAAATGTGCAGAAACATTTATTGAAACTCTTGTACCAAAAGAAATTAACCTCGAGGATGCACAATGAAAATAAGCGTAATAGGAATGGGTTATGCAGGAGCAGTAACCTCTGCATGTTTAGCAGAATTAGGCCATTATGTTACAGGCTATGATATTGATCATCGTAGAATTAACTCTTTAAATTCATTTAAACCACAAATCTTTGAACCTGGGTTAGAAAAACTAATTGAAAAAAACTGCGAAATTAAACGACTTAAATTTCAACATGTCGATGATTCTGATCTTGATCTCGGAGAAATAACTATTATCACAGTGGGTACTCCGTCTGATCCAAATGGGTCGCCTAATTTAGAGTACATTTGGAAATCCGTTGAATGGGCTACAGAACATTTGCAACAAAACTCCATACTTTTGATGAGAAGTACAGTTCAACCAGGCACTGGAGATCTGATTTCTACCAGATTTTGTGAGAACAAAAATATCAATTACATTTCATGTCCTGAATTTTTAAAAGAGGGCGAAGCTGTTAGTGATTTTTTTACTCCTGACAGAATTATCATTGGAGGAAACAATTCTGATGCTATAGAAAAAGTAGTTGATCTTCATTCGGGAATCAGTTCCCCAATTATTAAAACAAAAATCATAGCTGCAGAAATGATTAAATTCGCAAGCAATGCTTTCTTAGCTACTAAGATTTCATTTATTAATGAAATGGCCAACTTTTGTGAAGCATGGGGAGCAGACGTTGATGATGTAAAAGAAGGATTGGGATTGGACCATAGAATTGGAAAATCATTTTTAAATGCTGGAGTGGGTTTCGGGGGCTCTTGTCTTCCAAAAGAAACTAGAGCTTTTACTTCTTTAGCTTCAAATTATGGAATCAAATCTAATCTATTAGAATCTGTCCTTGAAGTAAATGAATATCAGTCTCAAATCCCTTTCAGAATAATTAAAGATGTGTTTGCAGATATGAATAATGTAAAAGTTGGAATATTAGGAATGTCATTTAAGCCAAACACAGATGATATTAGAGAATCCCCTTCTATTAAAATCGCCCAAACTTTGTCAAAACTGGGATGCCAAGTTTCGTGTTTTGATCCTGTATCAAATCAAAAAAGTGAAGAAAAATTAGGATCTACAGTTAAATTTGAAACATCTATTGAAAATTTAACTACAAACAAAAATATAATTTTGTTAATGACTCCATGGGAAATAATATTAAATTCAAATTGGCATCAAATATTTGAATCTATGATCGAGCCTAAAATTTTATTTGACGGAAGAAACTCTTTGGATCCCGCAATCATGAAAAATATCGGATTCAATTACATTGGGGTGGGTCGAGGAATTTCATCTTCGCATCTTGATCATTTAAGTTGGTGACCCCAGCGGGATTCGAACCCGCGATTTCCGCCTTGAGAGGGCAGCGTCCTAGACCGCTAGACGATGGGGCCTAAATTTTTAATTGGCTGGGGATATAGGATTCGAACCTATGCTTACAGAGTCAGAGTCTGTCGTCCTACCACTAGACGAATCCCCACAGTTAAATAGATTTTATCACTAACCCCCACACTGTCTTCAATTTGCTTGCTCTAATATGATCAAAATCATAAAATCAACGAATCACATCATATCAAGAGGCAAGTATGTACACATTAGATCTTTCTGGTAAAAAAGCTGTAGTATTTGGTATTGCTAACCAAAGAAGTATTGCTTGGGCAATTTCAAAACGACTAAACGAAGCTGGCGCTACAATAATTTCAGCATACCAAAACGAAAGAGTTAAAGACTCTGTCACTAAGTTAACTTCAGAATTATCTGATGTCACTTTAATTGAATGTGATGTAAGTCAAGAAGAAAACGTTGCAAAATGCTTTGAAGAAATTCAAAACATTCACGGTAATATAGATATTTTGGTTCATTCGATTGCTTTTGCACAAAAAGAAGACCTAGGTGGCAGGTTTGTTGATACCGACAGGTCAGGTTTTCAAATAGCTTTGGATATCAGCGCATACTCACTAATATCAATCACTCGACATGCTTCAAAAATGATGAATCCAAAAGGGGCAATTATCACGATGTCATTTATGGCAGCAGAAAAAGTTTTCCCTGGATATAACGTAATGAGTACTGCAAAAGCTGCACTAGAAAACGAGGTTAGACAAATTGCAAATGACTTAGGTCCAGATGACATTCGAATTAATGCTATTTCTGCCGGCCCACTAGACACACTCTCTTCTAGAGTAATTAGTGGATATAGAGATATGAAATCAGCTCACTCTGAAAGGGCTCCATTGAGAAGAAACATTACTCATGATGAAGTTGCTACTACAGCTTTATACCTATGTAGCGACATGTCTAGCGGAGTGACTGGAGAAGTAATTCACGTTGATACTGGCTATCATGTAATGGGAATTTAGATTAATTATCAGGAATAATACGACCTCTAATAGAAGTCATTTTGTATCCTGAAATAATTACCAATACCAATCCAATAACTGAATTAATTATTAGAGCGTTAGATGTACTAAACATTTCAGATGACAATCCTAAAATTATTGAGCCAACAGGTGCAGCACCTATACATAGTGTTACAAGCCCCATACATCTTCCTCTAAACTCCTTTTTAGACACTAATAAAACAATTACAGATTGCATAGTACCAAACGCTGAAGTCCCCAAACCTAAAGCAAAAAGTAAAATCATAGATATGAAATAAATATCTGAAATACCAAATAGTAATAACCCTGATAAAGATAGAATAGATCCATAAAGATAATATCTGCCGTGAAATTCCATTTTAGATTTAGATGCTAATGCAGTCGATCCAATTAATGCACCAAAGCCATCGCTAGCCATTAATATACCCATTAACAATGGTCCCACAGACAATACTTCTTTTGAAATAATTGAAACCATTTGCATGTATGGAAAAAGTAATAAGTTCATGAAAAATGTAATTACTAAAACAGCGAAAATAGTTTGATTATTTAAAGCGTACTTAAACGCATCGGCAAGCTCTATAAAAAAGAATTTAATCCCACTTAACATTGAAAAATGATTCTTATTTCTCTGATTAAAATCATCCTGATTCATATTTACTTGAAAAATAGAAACAGTACCTACAAAAATTATGACTGACATAAAAACGTAAGTACCTAGCACTCCTGTAAATGCAATTAAAGCGCCAGCTATAGCTGGACCAACCATTTTACTAGTGTGCATCCCTACTGCATCCAATGAAATACCATTAGTAATTCTATCTGGACCTAAAATATCCATTACTAATGCTCTTCTTGATGGCATATCCAGTGCCCAACTCACTCCAGGAACAAATATCGCAACATAAACATGCCAAAGTTGTAAAAAGTCAAACAATAGCAAAAAAGTCATCACCACAGCACCAGAAAAAGTGATGATTTGACTAATAATGATTAATACTTTTTTATTAAAAAAATCAGCAATTACTCCTCCAAACAAACCGAAAAACATTAATGGAGCAAGTCCGAAAAATCCAATCAAACTAACCATAAAAGCTGATTCAGTCTGATCAAAAACAAACCACGACAATGTCGTCATTTGCATCCACCTAGAAATATATAAAGATATATTTGAAGCCCAGCAAAACCTGAAGTTTTGATTTGTAAAAGCAGAAAAAGTACTCATCATCTAACCTGACGTTTGAATTCAGGAATAGTATTTCATGTATATTGTTTTTACAACTTATTTATACATTGAATCTAAACAAAATCACATCACCATCTTGGACAATATAATCTTTTCCTTCAACTCTCATTTTCCCTGCTTCACGAGATTTATGCTCTCCCTGAAATTCGACATAGTCCTCATAAGATATTACCTCAGCACGAATAAAACCTTTTTCAAAGTCTGTATGAATCTCCCTAGCTGCTCTAGGAGCTGTAGAATTTCTAGGAATAGTCCAAGCTCTGGATTCTTTGGCACCAGATGTAAAATATGTTATGAGTCCTAATAGCTCATAACCAGCCTGAATCACACGAACTAAACCAGGCTCATGTAACCCCAAATCCTCCAAGAGTTCAGATTGATCTTCTTTATCTAATTGAGATAATTCGGATTCTATAGAAGCCGAAATAATCACAGATTTTGCACCTTCTGATTTTGCAAGTTGAAAAACTTTTTCAGAAAATTTATTGCCAGAAGCTGCAGAAGATTCATCTACATTACATACATATAAAACTGGTTTTGAAGTCAAAAGTTGTAGCGAATGAATTAGATTACAATCAGATTCATTAAATTTGATAGATCTAATAGGATTTCCATTTTGTAAGGCTTCTAAACAAAGATTAATCAACTTAAGTAAGTCCTTTGATTCAGAATCATTACTTTTAGATTTTTTTTCCAATGCAGGAAGACGTTTTTCCAGATTTTCTAAATCTGACAACATCAATTCAGTTTCAACTGTTTCAGCATCACTAATGGGATCAACATTACCATCTACATGAATAATGTTTGGGTCTTCAAAACATCTTAAAACATAGGCGATAGCATCCATCTCACGAATATTTGCTAAAAATTGATTACCTAACCCCTCACCTTTAGAGGCACCTTTCACTAATCCTGCAATATCTACAAAAGTCATTCTAGTAGGCACAACATTCTGAGAATTAGAGATTATAGAAAGATCATTCAAACGAGGGTCAGGAATTGCTACTTCACCTACATTAGGCTCTATAGTACAAAAAGGATAGTTTTCAGCTTGAGCAACAGCAGTACTAGTCAGGGCATTAAAAAGGGTGGACTTTCCTACATTAGGAAGGCCTACTATCCCACATTTAAAACCCATAGAAACACTCCAAAAACAGATCTAAATCAGTGGAAGTTATGAAAAAAGATACGGGTGACTCAATGAGTCACCCATTCTATTTAACTGCTTTTACCAATCCTAAACACATTGGTATCACAATCGCTCTTAGAACAAGTACCTTTGGTTGCAGGCCTGCCATTCTTCAAAGTAACCTGTTCAGGATTATCTATAGTCACTTTTTCTCGACATTTAACGCAATAGGCTTCCATTTTTATACTCCTTGCGACATTTTATTAGGAACAACTCTAGTTAATCTAAAGTATATTACCCATACCTTAAATATTTATGCAAGTGTTTTTTGGGCTTTTTTTAAAAAATACATACTATTTTCTACTATTTATTGTGTTCTGAACCCAAACATCAACCACTATATATTGTTAGGTCGCTAATTTGATTGATAAATGCAACAAATAATTAACTTTAAAGAAATATTGAGTTAACAAGTAATCAATATTATTTAATTACTCCTTTTTGTCTGTCTAGAAATACATAACAATTTCTAGACAGACATCTTGAAACATAACTGTTACATGTAGTTTACAAAAATTTAACAACAATCCATTTTTCGTAAATAGAATGATTTCGATCTAAATTATTCAATAAAGGAGATTAAAATGGATTCTGGACATACCGCCTGGATGCTCACCGCATCTGCATTAGTATTTTTTATGACCCCGGGATTGGCCTTTTTTTACGGGGGATTAGTTAGAGCCAAAAGCCTAGTCAATACAATCATGCTTAGCTTTATGACCATAGGTGTCGTAAGTATAGTATGGACTTTATGGGGATACTCATTGGCCTACGGAAACGGTGAATTAATAGAAAACTTCATCGGAGACTTTTCATTGCTAGGACTAGATGGAGTTGCAATGATGTCAGGAGAAGAAGATGCAATCAGTCCCTTATATGATGTTTTATTCCAAATGATGTTTGCAATTATCACTCCTGCTCTTATTACTGGAGCATTTGTAGAGAGATTTAAATTTTCAACATACTTAATATTTACAGTAATATGGATTACGATCGTTTACGCACCTGTAGCTCACTGGGTATGGGGTGGTGGATGGATTGGAGACGCAGGAGCATTAGATTTTGCCGGGGGTACTGTTATACACATTAATGCAGGAGCTGCAGCAGTTGCCGCTGCATTACTAGTAGGAAAAAGAGCTAATCCCGGATTGCAACCAAACAATGTGCCCTTTGTAGTTTTGGGCGCTTCAATTCTTTGGTTTGGATGGTTTGGATTTAATGGAGGATCTGCGTTAGCTGCTGACGATTTTGCAGTAAACGCAATGCTAGTCACTCAAATTGCTGCTGGTACTGCCGCTACTACTTGGGGGTTAATCGGATTATTTGCCACCAAAAAAATTAGTGCAGTTGGAGTTGCCACTGGAGCAGTTGCAGGGTTAGTAGCTATCACTCCTGCAGCTGGAGCAGTAAATGCATTAGGCGCTATAGCTATAGGATTAGGAGCTGGGGCAATTTGTTATTTCGCAGTTGAATTAATTCACAGGACTAACCTAGATGATGCTCTGGACGTTTTTGCAGTACATGGAATCGGAGGAATTTGGGGCTGTATTGCAACCGGAATTTTTGCAGTAGAAAGCATTGCCGGTGTCAAAGGATTAATTTCAGGTAGTTTCGAACAAGTTTGGATCCAAATTTACACTGCAGGAGGTACTTTAGCCTACTCATTCATTTTATCTTTTGCAATCTTATTTGTATTAGATAAAATACCGGGACTTGGACTTAGAGTATCTGAGTCTGCAGAAAGCCAAGGATTAGACTTGTCTGAACATGGCGAACAAGCTGTAGTAAATGATGGAGCAAATTAAATTAGTTTCCTAAACGGAGGGAAAAATGCTAAAAATTGAAGCAATTTTCAGACCAGAACGAGTTAATGCCGTTACTGATGCATTAACAAGTGTGGGTGTTACAGGATTCCATTACCAAAATATTACCGGACAGGGTCAGCAACAAGGAGTAGAGGTAATTACTGGCAGAGGTAGTCAAACTGCCACAAGAGCCTCTGTATCAAAAACTCTCCTAGTTACTATAGTTTCGGATGACAAAAAGGACGAGGTGGTAAATGCAATTATCGAATCAACACGTAGTGGAGATATCGGTGACGGTAAAATATTTATCAGTGAAATTGCAGATATCATCAGAGTAAGAACAGGAGAAACAGGAGAAGAAGCAATTTAGCTCTTTTCTTAGAGGTTTTAGATAAATAGGGAGTTTCTACGATCTCTATTTATCTAACCTCACCCAATATATGTTACATATTTGTAACATATATTTAACATTTCCAATCTTTTCAAACATAGAATCATTTGAAATTTCGTGCCATTTAAATAATGTGCAATAAAGGAGTTAAAAATGGATTCTGGACATACAGCATGGATGTTAACAGCATCAGCACTAGTTTTTTTCATGACCCCTGGACTAGCGTTTTTTTACGGAGGATTAGTTAGAGCAAAAAGCTTAGTGAATACAATCATGTTGAGCTTTATGACAATTTGTGTAGTCACTATAGTATGGACTTTATGGGGATATTCCTTAGCATACGGTCCAAATGTAGGTGGAGACCCAATCATTCAAGGTCTTATAGGCAATTTCAGTGCCTTAGGATTAGATGGAATCAGATGGGATCCAATAGACTCGAGCGGTTCTTTCGGAGGTAGCGGAGTTGATGTTCTATTTCAAATGATGTTTGCAATTATCACTCCTGCATTAATAACCGGAGCATTTGTGGAGCGATTCAAATTCTCTACATATTTAATATTTACTATTATTTGGATCACAGTAGTATATGCCCCCGTTGCTCACTGGGTTTGGGGTGGAGGATGGATTGGAGCTGACGGAGCAGGTGCTTTAGATTTTGCTGGAGGAATAGTGATACACATTACTGCAGGATCTGCTGCTGTAGCAGCAGCATTATTAGTTGGTAAAAGAGCAAACCCTGGCTTACAACCTAACAATGTTCCATATGTACTATTAGGAGCAGCTATTCTTTGGTTTGGATGGTTTGGTTTTAATGGGGGATCAGCTTTATTAGCTGATGGATATGCAGTTAATGCCATGCTAGTAACTCAGATTTCTGCCGCCACAGCAGCAACAACTTGGGGATTAATAGGACTATTTACAACAGGCAAAATTAGTGGAGTGGGTGTAGCCACAGGTGCTATTGCCGGATTAGCTGCTGTGACGCCAGCTGCTGGTTCAGTCAATCCATTAGGAGCTTTAGCCATAGGATTAGGTGCAGGGGTAATTTGTTATTATGCAGTTGAATTAATCCACAGAACTAATTTAGATGATGCTTTAGACGTTTTTGCAGTTCATGGAATTGGAGGGCTTTGGGGATGTATTGCAGCTGGAATTTTTGCAGTAGAAAGCATTGCAGGAGTCAAAGGTTTAATTGAAGGTAGCTTTGATCAAGTTTGGATTCAAGCTTATACATCCATAGCTGTATTAATTTATACATTTGTCATCTCCTATGTGATTCTATTCGTCCTAGATAAAATACCCGGTTTAGGATTACGAGTCTCTGAAACTAATGAGAATCAAGGATTAGATCTCGCTGAACATGGAGAACAAGCAGAAGTTAACGATGGTGCAAATTAAAAACCAGATATGATATAAAAATAGGAAGTGCTGAGTCACTTCCTATTTTTTTTGAGTTAAGTAAAATATAGACGAGACTTAAATTCATGCCTACTAACGTACCACCTCAATATAGAGACGCAGAACAAAGATTCAGAGATGCTGTAACTATTCAATCAAAAATTGCAGCTCTTCAAGAAATGCTACAAATCATGCCCAAGCATAAAGGGACAGATCACCTTAAAGCTCAACTTAGATCTAGATTATCTAAATTAATGACAGAACTTGATACTTCATCTAGTTCAGGAAAAGGGTCCAAAACTGAACCTTTTTCATTACCTAAAGAAGGTGCAGGCAGATGCACTCTAATTGGTCCTACTAATGTAGGAAAATCATTGCTTTTATCTTCTTCCACTGGCGCTAAAAGCAAAGTTGGAGCATATGCATTAAGTACACAAGAACCTATTCCTGGGATGTTTCCTTTTGAAGATATTTATATTCAGATGGTAGATACTCCTCCAATTACAAACAGATCAACTCAAAGTAGGTTATATGGTCTTCTAAGAACCACAGACATTTTTATATTTGTAGCTGATTTAACAAACCAAGCTGTAGAAAACACCAATGAATCATTCTCTGAATTAAAAGAGTGGGGATTCAAACTGATAGAAAAAAATGTTGATTTACAAGAACGTGATTTTTTTACTATGAAACCCACAATTATTGCTTGTAATAAAGCTGATATCCCTGGAGCTTTAGACAATTATGAAATGATGGAAAATGAATTTGGTGAACACTTTCCTTTAGTTCTTACAAGCGCCGAAGAAGAAGTTGGAATTGAAGAATTAGGAATTGAAATCTTCAACTCTCTAAAAATCATTCGTGTTTATACAAAATCTCCTAGAGAAAAGCTAGATACTTTTGAGAAAAAAAACCCAATAGTTTTACCCATAGGGAGTACAGTTGAAGAAGCAGCTCTTCAAGTTCATAAAGAGCTGAGTAAAAGTTTTAAATACGCCGTGCTATGGGGATCGTCTGGAAAATTTAGTGGTCAAAGGGTTGGCAGAAGTCATGAATTGTCAGACGGTGACATCATAGAAATTCATATATAAAACTAAATTTCACCTAAAGCCTTGACAATTTTACCTGGTGACATTGGCAACTCATTCATTCTAATGCCAACAGCATCATTAATAGCGTTAGCTATAGCAGCCATTGGTGGAATCAAACAAGCCTCACCCACTCCTCTTACTCCAAATGGATGGCCTGGATTAGCTACTTCCACTAATACCGTATCTATCATTGGCAAATCCAAAGATATCGGCATTCTGTAATCTAAAAAGGAGGAATTAAGCATATCTCCACTTTCATTAAAAAAATACTCTTCATTAAGTGCCCATCCTATTCCTTGGACTGCACCACCCTGTAATTGTCCCTCGACATAACTGGGATGAATTGCCTTACCTACATCTTGAATTGAAGTGTATCGTAAGATTTCCACCTTCCCAGTTTCTGAGTCAACTTCTACATCCACTATATGAATAGCAAAAGCATTGCCAACACCACTGGGGTTCACTGTAGCTCTACCTACTATTGGGCCACCAGTCCCATTAAGTTTTGCTGCAAGTTCTCTAAATTCAAATTTCAATTCAGGGTCACTGACATGCTTAATCTTAGATTTATCATATTCAACATCATTTACGTCAACGTCCCAAATTTTTGCTGCCCTTTCTTGCATTTGAATTTTAATATCTTCTGCAGCCTCAACCGAAGCAATTCCTGTTTTAAAAGTAACACTACTTCCTCCAGCTCCAGAGCTATACCCAATAGAATCTGTACTAGCTATAGATGGTTGGACATCTTCAGATTTAAGACCCAATACATCCGCTACTTGCATCGCCATAGCTGCACGGCTTCCTCCTATATCAGGAGAGCCTTCAACTAAAGCAACTGTACCGTCAGCATTAACGCTTACAATCGCAGTAGCTGGTCCAGTAAAATTAAACCATGCTCCTGCAGCAATTCCCCTTCCTTGTTTTTTATGATTTAAGGGTGCCGAATAATGAGGATGATTTTTTGCAGCATCCAAAGTCTCCATATATCCGATTTTTCTGTAAACTGGGCCATTTGCTGGTTGCCTAGTCCCTTCTTTAGCACCATTGATTCTACGAAATTCAATTGGATCAATATTTAATTGTTTAGCGATTTCATCAACTACAGTTTCCATTGCAAATGCAGCAGAAGGGGAACCCGGTGCTCGATAAGCTGAAGATTTTTGTACGTTAGTAACTACATCCCAGCCTTCGACAACAGCATTAGGAATCACATATGGACCCAACATAGTTCTACTACCTCCAGCAACTGGAGAGCCTGGAAAAGCTCCTGCATCAAACATTAATTTTGCTTTTACAGCTGTCAATTTACCATCTTTATTTGCAGATAATTTAATATCAATTTTGGTAGCAGCAGTTGGTCCAGTCCCTTTAAAAACTTCAGATCTTGTCATAGTAATTTTTACTGGATTACCAGATTTTTTAGATAGTACAGCAGCGACAGGTTCCAAATACACTCCACCCTGCCCTTTACCTCCAAAGCCACCACCAATCTCTAATGGGTTCACAGTAACGCTACCTACAGGGACATCTAAAATAGCGGCAACATGATCCCTGAAAGCAAAAACTTGCTGCGTACTGCACCAAATATTAATCCGATCATTCTCATCCCAAAAAGCAGTTGTAGCTTGAGGTTCTATGTAACCTTGATGAACAGCTTTAGTACTAAAACTTCTCTCAATAACTACATCTGAGTCTTTGAACGCTTTTTCTACATCACCTTCAGTTGAAACAATTTTCATAGCCAAATTACTAGAAGGAATATTGGGCTCATCTCCCCACCCTCCAACACGAAATAAAACACTTGATTGGGTTAAAAGCCTATCGTGCAAAACAGGAGCACCATCTCGCATAGCTTCATCAATATTCAAAACTGGTTCTAAAACATCATATTTAACATCTATCAGTTCTAGAGCCTCTTCAGCATCATGTGCAGTAAGAGCTGCAATTGCTGCGACAGCATGCCCTTTATATAAAACTTTTTCACGGGCCATAACATTTCTACTGTAAAAACCATAATTAACTGCAGCTCCTTCTTCTAAATCAGCTATCTCAGCAGAGACATCAGGAAGATCAGCAGCTGTAACTACTGCCTTAACGCCAGGTAAAGCCAAAGCTTTTGAACAATCAATAGACAAAATACGAGCATGAGCATGAGGACTTCTTAATACTTTACCTATCAATAATCCATTAGGAAAAGAATCCGCACTATAACGAGCCCTGCCAGTTACTTTATCTACCCCGTCGTGCCTTACAGGTCTTGTACCAACCACATCATACTTCTCCCCAACTAGTACCATATTAGATTCATATGTAGCCATGAAGTCTCCTTACAAATTTATCGTCTACGACAATCTAACATATTTTTTTTATGCAATAAACAAAGATATAAATCTCCAAAAAATTACATACAAGTGATTTCACTCTTTATTTCAAATTATTACAAAAATAACATTAATAGATAGTAATATTTAAAATATGGATATAAAACATATTTCCAACCTGATAACGCTTTTAATATAATTTACATAACATTTAATTAAGGTATCTGAAATGCTTGAAAACATTGGCAAGTATGAAATCAGAGAAAAAATTGGGGAAGGCGGGCAAGCTTCAGTATACATAGGACATGACACTGTTCTAAATAGTCGCGTTGCTATCAAAATTATCAACCCAAACTCGCAAAATAATGATCAAACCGTAAAAACGCAACAATACGAGAATTTAAAAACTCAAGTATTAGGTTTTACTCAATCTAGAAACAATGATCCTGACGAAGAATTAAAAAATGAAGCTAGTACAGCTAGAAATCTCACTCACCCCAATATCACGACAATATATGATTTTGTAATCCAAGATAATTATGCATGTATTGTTATGGAATATATTCCAAATAGCTTGGATAAAGAAATTTCTCAAACTACAAAATTAGATCCCATAGTTTCTACAAAAATTATTATTCAAGTTTGCAAAGCCTTATTTCATGCTCATGAAAATGGGTTCATACACAAAGATATCAAACCTCAAAATATTCTATTAACCGATGAAGGCATACCCAAAGTAACAGATTTCGGAATTTCTAATACTCAAGACACTGGAATTGGAACACCCTCATACATGTCTCCAGAACAAATCCAAGGAAATATACAACCAGATTCTAGAAGCGATATTTATGCACTAGGCATAACCCTTTATGAAATGCTAACAGGTGAAAAACCTTTCCTAGGAAATAAAGATGAACTTTTTATTCAGCATATAGATA
The DNA here is from genome assembly GCA_003213095.1 of SAR202 cluster bacterium AG-426-M11. Classification (GTDB taxonomy): domain Bacteria; phylum Chloroflexota; class Dehalococcoidia; order Lucifugimonadales; family UBA826; genus AG-426-M11. The sequence goes on from QCNV01000004.1 coordinate 68,874, forward strand.
AAAACATTTCTGACGCTTCCAAATTTGCGGAAATTCCTGACAATCTTCAAAAAATAATCAAAAAATGTGTAGCAAAAGATCCAAATGATAGGTACCAAAGTACACTCGAAATTGTTTCTGAATTAGAAAACAGAGAACAAATACCTGCTAAAAAGTCTTCTAAAAAATATTTGAACTATATTACTGCCTTAGGTGCCATTATTCTTTTGGGGACCACTATCACAGTTTCATTGGCCCGAGACAACATCACAGGTTTAGCTTTTGGAATAAACGAGGAAACTCAATCTGTTCAAAACTCATTAGTAGAAGTACCTGAATCAGATCTTAATGAAATCCCTAATCAATTAAATCTATCTACCAATGACACAATTAAATCACAAATGATCCCATTTCAACTGAAAGGAAGTTCTTTAGTAGCTTTACCCAAAATCGACAATAGTTTTGCAAAAACATCAAAAATTTCAATAAACTCAAATGCAAATTCTGAATTAGGCCAATCATTAATCACATTAACTGATTTAGAGACTTCAGAAGTCCCTGCACTTCCAACTTCGTCCATATTTATAAAAAGTATGGATATATCTTTAGAAACCACAATCGACAGCAGTTCTATCCCCGGCATCATAGAGTTTTATATTTCTAGAGAATGGTTAGACTCACAAAATATTTCTGAATCAGAAATATTTTTATATAGGTTCAACGTTAAATGGGAAAAACTCAACACAAAATATATTAACGATATAGTTGATCAAGAAAAATTCTTTGCTGTTTTTGCTGCAGACACCCCTGGGTTTTCAATTTTCAGTATTGGGATAGAAAAGAATCAAGAAATAAAAATAGAAAATAAAATTAATACACCTACACCTGAAACAATCAACCCTTCAGAAATAGAGCCTAAAAGTTCATCGACTCCAAATATTATTGATAGCTCTACTCCTACCCCAACACAACTAGAAAACATTCCCTATGCAATTCCAACTCAAGTACCGACCCAAACACCATCACCATCCCCAACACCATCCCCAACACCATCCCCAACACCTAGTCCCACATCTACGCCAACGCCAACCCCTGCGCCAATTGTTAAGCCCTGCCGTGATGATAACGATAATCAAAAGGTTGTTTTAGATTATGAACATCGAGGAATAATTGATTGTATTAAAGATAAAGATGTGTGGATTTTAGATATAGACGATAGCCTTTTTAACAAAACTGTAAGTATTTCTGTAATAAGCAACAGCTCAGACATGTATTTAGAACTCACAACTCCAAGTAATTCTGTGATGGAAGATGATGATGGTGGAACAGGTTCAAATCCATTATTACCCTTCATACCATTAAATCAAAAAGGAAAGTATGAAATCAAAATAACTCCATTAGATAACAATTTAGGTAGATATACACTAATAGTTAAAGAGTTATCATCTACAATCGTAACTCCTACTCCCAGCCCTACTGCTACACCTACTCCTATTGTG